>NZ_BAABFC010000013.1:0-172463 GCF_039540575.1 Pseudaeromonas paramecii | reverse complement strand
ATGCCGCACCATTCCCTGGCTGCGGACATGGGCTTATGCAACTGGAGCGGCATTAGGATCAGCTATTTAGGCGCGTTTAGTCGGCGGCGGGAATGGGCTACACTGACGGGCCTGTTCCCCTGCGTCGATCCTCACCATGGCTCCTACCCCTTCCGGCCTGCACCCCCGTAACCTGCATCAAGGTCGTTACGACTTCTCCCGCTTGCTGGCGGCCAGCCCAGAGCTGGCCGCCTTTGTCCAGCCCAGCCCGCGCGGTGATCTGACCCTCAACTTCGCCGATCCGGCGGCGGTCAAGGCCCTCAATCAGGCCCTGTTGCTCGCTTATTACGGCCTGCAGCATTGGGATATTCCCGAGGGGTACCTCTGTCCGCCCATCCCGGGGCGGGCCGATTACCTGCACCATTTGGCGGATCTGCTGCAGACAGCCAAAGGGATCCCCTGCGGGCCCACCATCCGGGTGCTGGATGTGGGCGTGGGGGCCAACGCCATCTATCCCATCATTGGTCGGCATTGCTATGGCTGGTCGTTTGTCGGGGCGGACATCGATGCGGGGGCCCTGGCGGCCGTGGCCCGGCTGCGGCAGGCTAATCCGACCCTGGCCACAGGATTGGAATGCCGC
Organism: Pseudaeromonas paramecii; assembly: GCF_039540575.1. Lineage (NCBI taxonomy): Bacteria > Pseudomonadati > Pseudomonadota > Gammaproteobacteria > Aeromonadales > Aeromonadaceae > Pseudaeromonas > Pseudaeromonas paramecii. The sequence goes on along the minus strand of NZ_BAABFC010000013.1, from coordinate 171,844 downwards.
CACCAGCCGGATCCGCAGCAGCTGTTTGCCAACATCATCCAGCCGGGTGAGCTGTTCGACCTGACCCTGTGCAACCCGCCGTTTCATGCCTCAGCCGAAGCCTCCGCCGAGGGCACCCGGCGCAAGCTGCGCAACCTGGGGCTGGCCAAGGGAGAAAAGCAACCCGCGCCAGCCCTGAATTTTGGCGGTCAGCACAACGAGCTGTGGTGCCCCGGCGGCGAGCTGGGCTTCGTGCTGCGGATGGTGGCCCAGAGCCGCGACTTTGCCGGCCAGTGTCACTGGTTCAGCTGTCTGCTGTCCAAGCAGGAGAATGTGGCACCCGTGCGTCAGGCGCTGCAACAGGCGGGGGCCCAGGCCATCCGTGAGGTGGCCATGGCCCAGGGCAACAAACGCAGCCGATTTGTGGCCTGGAGCTTCCTGCCGGCCAAGATGCAGACCGAGTGGCGGCGTTTTCGCTGGGCACCGGTGAGCCAGGCGGTCCATTCGGGGCAATAAAAAACCCCCATCAGAGGGGGCCTTCGGATGTCACACCGGCTGCCAGCCGTTTAGTTCTTGCGGGACAGAGCCCGACGACGGCGGGAGAGCAACAGCCCGAAGGCACCCAGTGCCAGCAGTGCATAGCTTTCCGGCTCCGGCACCGCAGCCACGTTGACATTGCTCAGGGTCAGGGTGGAACCGACGGCGCTGTCCTGGTAATTGCTTACCAAAAAGGTGACGGTACCCGAACCGCTATTGGCAACCGTATAGGTGAAGTTATACCAATCGCTGGAGCTGGTATTGCCCGAGGTATTGCCCAGTGCGGCCACGTCGGACAGGGTGTAGACGTCGTCGTTGTAGCTGAACAGGGCAAAGTCGTTGAACGGCAGGTAGTCACTGGAGCTAAAGGTCCAGTCGAAGCTGATGGTGGAGCCTGCCACCAGGTTGAATACCTGACTCAGCCAGGAGCCGGTGGTGCCCCCCCAGGCGCTGGTATCCGCACTACTGCCACTGGTGTCGAGGATAGCGCCACTGCCCAAAGCATCGACAGTGCCGACGGCAGTCCAGCTGGTGAGATCCTGCAGTTCTGCGTGGGCCATGCCACTCAGACCACTGGCCAGGAGTACCAGACCGATAAGGCTCTTTTTCATGAGTATCTTCCTTGAGTCGTGTGTGAGCTTGAGTCATCCGTTCGCATGGGGGATGGCTCGGTTATTTCGACCGGTGGTGCTGTTCGAAACTTGCGCAGTATAGGGAGGGGCTCTGACTGAGGCAATGTGATCCTGGGCTATGCCGGGTTGACCTGCGAACTTTGACAGGCGCGAGGCAAAGAGGCGGTACGTCTCGGCAGTGTGCAGGCAATAAAAAACCCCCATCACGGGGGCCTTTGCAACTCCACACGCTTTACCGGTTTAGGCCGGTGTGGCGCCTTGTCGACGAGCCCGCAGGGAGAGCAAGAGGCCAATCACACCAATACCCAGCAGGGCATAGGTTTGCGGCTCCGGCACGGCGGAAACGGTGAGATTACTGACTTGCAGGGTGGACTGGAACTTCTTGTCCAGGGCGTTGCTGGCCACAAAGGTGACGGCTGAGCTGCCCGTGGTCTCTACCGTGTAGCTGAAGCTCTGCCAGCCGGTAGAACGAGTGGTGGCTGGGGTGTTGCCCAGGCTCAGCACGTCCGCCAGGGTGGTGGCTTCATCACCGATGATAAACAGGGCAAAGTCGTTGTATGGGCTGTAGTCGCTGGTGGTGAAGTTCCAGTCAAAGGAGATCACGCTACCGGCCACCAGTTCCAGCACAGTGGACAGGGTAGATCCTGTGGTGCCACCGTAACTGGCGGTACTGTAGTTGTGGTTCTTGGTGGTGGAGAGAATGGCACCGCTGCTGGAGCTGATGACATTGCCGTTGGCCGTCCAGCTGCTCAGATCGATCACCTCGGCAAAGGCGCCGGGTGACAGCATGGCCAACATCAGAGGTAGGGCGTAGAGTCGTTTTCTCATTATTCTTCCTTCCTTAGTTAGCTTGGGAATCCGCGGCAAAGGCAGCCGGGATGAGTTGCATAACCAGTCTAAAATTCAAACAGCCTTGGCACAACAGGCAGATGGTAGATCATCCGTTTCAAACGAGGGATTAGCCTTGCCCCTGTCTATTGCCATGTGGGCTGAATTTAGCCTGAAACGGCTTGCGCCCCGTTCAGCGTCTGCGAAGGCGGCGGCTCAGCAGCAGACCTAACAAACCAAGACTCAGCAGTGCCAGAGCGCTGGGCTCTGGGACGGCATTGCTGATGCTTCCTGTTACCTGGATACTGCCATTGGTCGCGTCCAGCAAGGGATTATCTGGGGTCTCGTCCGCAGAGAAGAGATCGTCCTGAGCACCTTGGTCTGTTCCTGTCTTATCGTGACCGTAGGCATAGGCGTGGCCGTTGCCATTATTTTCATGGGCCAGGGTTCCGCCATCGCTCACCTTGGCGAGGCAGATGGGGCTAGCGATGGCCAGCAGGACTGCTGCAACAAGCATTTTCTTCATAAGCATCGTATCCCTGATGCCCTGCGGTCAGGGCAGTGCGTGTCATATCAAGAGTGGCGTTTGACCTTGTTATATTGATCTTGGTCACAAAACGATTCGATTATACGGGGCACTTACCGGCGCCACAATATGGCCAGAAAAATAGGGCGCAGCGGGGTAGGGGGAGGGCGTGAAAAGAATAAGGGCTTACAGCGTATCGCTGTAAGCCCTTGTTTTGTATGGTGGCCCCTCACGGACTTGAACCGTGGACCAAGCGATTATGAGTCGCCTGCTCTAACCACTGAGCTAAGGGGCCGAAATGTGGACTGGATTATAGAGATACCGACTCTGTGCGTCCAGATATCAACAGGTTAGATGCACATAAATGCATCAACCTGTTGATGGGAGCGCTTATTCGTCCAGGAAGCTGCGCAGCACTTCTGAGCGGCTGGGATGGCGCAGCTTGCGCAGTGCCTTGGCCTCGATCTGCCGGATCCGCTCCCGGGTGACGTCGAACTGCTTGCCGACCTCTTCCAGGGTGTGGTCCGTGTTCATGTCGATGCCGAAGCGCATGCGCAACACCTTGGCTTCCCGGGCGGTCAGACCGGCCAGCACTTCGCGGGTGGCGTTGCGCAGGCTCTCGCTGGTGGCCGCATCGGCGGGCAGGGCCAGGGTGGTGTCCTCGATAAAGTCCCCCAGATGAGAGTCTTCATCATCACCAATGGGCGTCTCCATGGAGATGGGCTCCTTGGCGATCTTCAGCACCTTGCGGATCTTGTCCTCTGGCATGCCCATGCGCATGGCCAGCTCTTCCGGATTGGGCTCGCGGCCCATCTCCTGCAGCATCTGGCGGGAGATACGGTTGAGCTTGTTGATGGTCTCGATCATGTGCACCGGGATACGGATGGTCCGCGCCTGATCCGCGATGGAGCGGGTGATGGCCTGCCGGATCCACCAGGTGGCGTAGGTGGAGAACTTGTAGCCGCGACGGTACTCGAACTTGTCCACCGCCTTCATCAGACCAATGTTGCCTTCTTGGATCAGATCCAGGAACTGCAGACCCCGATTGGTGTACTTCTTGGCAATGGAGATCACCAGACGCAGGTTGGCTTCCACCATCTCCTTCTTGGCACGGCGGGCCTTGGCCTCACCAATGCTCATGCGGCGGTTGATGTCCTTGATCTGGGCGATGACCAGGCCGGTCTCTTCCTCGATCTGCTGCAGCTTGACGATGCTGCGCTGCACATCTTCATCCACCGCCTGCAGGGCCGTGGACCAGCTCTTGCCGGCCGCCTTGGCCGCTTCGAACCAGGCGAGATCTGACTCGTTGTTGGTGAAGGCGGCAACGAAGTTTTTCTTCGGCATCTTGGCCTGTTCGACACAGGCCTTCAGGATGATGCGCTCCTGCACCCGCACCCGCTCCATCATGTCGCGCATGTTGGAGACCAGGCGATCAAATTGCTTGGGTACCAGTCGGAACTGGCGGAACACATCGGCCAGCAGCTGGATATGGTTCAGGGTATCGGGATGTTCACGGCCCAGGCTGCGGATGCTGACACGGGTATGCTCGTACTGCTCACGCAGCTCGGCGAATTTCTGACGGGCGACTTCCGGGTCCGGACCGCCGTCATCATCGCTGCTGTCGTCGCTGTTACCGTCGCCGTCTTCGTCCTCGTCCTCATCCTCGTCCGCGCTGCTCTTGTCCTCGTCCTCCAGCTCATCCTCACCCAGTTCGGAACCGATATGGGTGGCGGTGGGAGCCATGTCGTCGGTCTCGTTGGGATCGACGAAGCCAGAGATGATGTCGGACAGGCGCAACTGACCGGCGTCATGACGGTCGTATTGCTCCAGCAGATAGGTGATGGCTTCCGGGTACTCGGCCACGGAACTCTGCACCTGATTGATGCCATCCTCGATGCGTTTGGCGATGTCGATTTCGCCTTCACGAGTCAGCAGTTCCACCGTGCCCATTTCGCGCATATACATGCGCACGGGATCCGTGGTGCGGCCGATTTCGGATTCTACTGAGGCCAGCACCTGGGCGGCGGCCTCGGCCGCATCTTCATCGGCGGCGCTTTCGGTCATGATGAGATCATCGGCATCCGGGGCGTTCTCCACCACCTGGATACCCATGTCATTGATCATCTGAATGATGTCTTCTATCTGATCCGAGTCAACGATGTCCTGTGGCAGGTGATCGTTGACCTCGGAATAGGTCAAATAGCCCTGTTCTTTACCTTTGGCAACAAGGAGTTTAAGCTGCGACTGCGGGGTTTGCTCCATAGAACTCATCCGGTTGGTGTTGCAAGGGTGTCTGATACCGTCACGTGCGAAGCCGGCGATAGTAGCAAAATTTCACCAAAAAAGCACGTTCGCCTTGGTTAATGCGTAAAAGACCGCTGCCCCGGGCTTTGTGGCCGGGCAAATCGGTCTGCATATTCACTCTTTTCACGTCTAATTCTGTTTCCCGTAGCCGGGCGTCCCCAAGGTATAGGGGCGTCGTGATCAAATTTCAATAGCCAGGCCACTCTTTTTCTGTCTCGGCGCCATTGCCGCGGATGCCTCGGCGCTGGGTTTTCCCTAACCGCCGCGCTGGCTACGTTCGCTTAGCAGCAGCATCAGCTCCTGGGTTTCTTCGGTACTGAGCCTGCCTTGGCTGCCTTTTTCCTGCAGTTCATCCAGCCGTTGTTGCAGATAGAGCTCGATGAGGCGGGCACAGGTGTCTTCCAGCTCTTCCCGGATATGCTCGCCGATGGCCACTTCTTCCAGGCTGGCCAGCTGAGCCAGGCCATCCCCCTCCCGGGTGCCGCGCCACTGCTCCAGCAATTGGCCTGTGGTGAGGGGGCGGGCCTGCACCTGGGCCAGCAGCTGCAGCAAGAAGCCGATGCCCGGCTGCTTGAGGGCGCGCAGCTCATCCGGCAGCGGCGGCAGCTCGGCGGCGATGGCCGGGTGCTGTACCACCAGGGCGATGGCCCGGCGCACCAGGGTCAGCTTGATCTTGCCAACTTTGGTGCCCGCCGGCCTCGGCTCCTGGGCCTGGCGCTCCTGCCGGGCCAGTATCTCCTTGAGGCGCTTCTCGTTTTCCCCCCAGCGCAACTGGCTGGAGAGACGGGTGATCAGGCCCTCCCGGGTGAAGCCTTCCGGAACCCGGCGGATGAGGGCGATGGCCTTGTTGGCCAGCTCGTGCTTGCCGGCGTCCCCTTCCAATGCCAGATCCCGTGCCAGCCGTTCGAACAGGAAGTCACTGAAGGACTGGGCCTGATCCAGGGCCTGCTCGAAGGCGGCCTTGCCCTCGGCACGGATGAAGGAGTCGGGATCGTGCTCCGGCGGCAGAAAGACGAACTTGAGTTCCTTGCCGTCCTGCAGGCAGGGCAGGGCATTTTCCAGGGCGCGCCAGGCGGCCTCCCGGCCAGCATTGTCACCGTCGTAGCAGCAGATCACCTGGGCCGTGGTGCGAAACAGCAGGTGCATGTGCTCGGCGGTGGTGGAGGTGCCCAGCGAGGCCACCGCATAGTCGACGCCGTATTGGGCCAGGGCCACCACGTCCATGTAGCCTTCCACGATCAGGATGCGGGCGGGTTCCTTGTGGGCTTGCCGCACCTCATAGAGGCCGTACAGCTCCTTGCCCTTGTGGAAGATGGGGGTCTCGGGGGAGTTGAGGTACTTGGGGGTGCCGTCCCCCAGCACCCGGCCGCCAAAGCCGATGATGCGGCCCCGGCGATCGCGGATGGGGAACATGATGCGATCCCGAAAGCGATCGTAGCTGCGACCCTGCTCCTTCTTGATCAGCATGCCCAGGGTTTCCAGCTGCTCTTCACTCTGGCGGTTGCGCACCAGCAACTGACGCAGGCCGTCCCAGCCGGGCGGGGCATAGCCGATGGCAAACTGCTTGACCACCTGACCGCTGAGGCCGCGCCCCTTGAGGTAGTCGATGGCCGCTGGCGCCTGGCGCAACTGACTCTGGTAGAACTGGTTGGCCTGCTCCAGCAGTTGGTAATGATCCCGGGCTACCTGGGGATCCGGGCCGGATCTGTCCTGGCTCTCTTCGGGGATCTTCAGGCCGTGTAGGTCGGCCAGCTCTTCGATGGCATCGCGAAAACCCAGGCCGTCATATTCCATCATGAAGCTGATGGCGTTGCCGTGGGCGCCGCAGCCGAAGCAGTGGTAGAACTGCTTGTCCGGACTGACGGAAAAGGAGGGGCTCTTCTCGTTATGGAAGGGGCAGCAGGCCTGGTAGTTTTTGCCGGCCTTCTTCAGCTGTACCCGGCTGTCGATCAGTTCGACGATATCGGTCCGGGCCAGGAGATCTTCGATAAAAGACTGGGGGATCCTGCCTGCCAAGTTACACTCCGCACAAATAAATAAGCCGCGCTATCATACGACGGCGCGGCCTATTATCGGAAACGTCACGGACTATGCCAACCGCGCCTTTATCTTGGCGCTCAGGGCACCCATGTCGACCCGCCCTTGGACCTTGGGACGCAGGGTGTTCATCACCTGTCCCATGGCTTGCATGCCGCTGACACCCAGTTCGGCCAGCGTTGCATCGATCATCTGATCCAGCTCGGCTTCGCTCAGTGGCTGAGGCAGGAAGCACTGCAGCACGCCGATTTCGGCCTGCTCGGCATCCGCTAGATCCTGGCGTCCTGCACTTTCGAACTGGCTGATGGCATCCTTACGCTGCTTAACCATCTTGGCGATGACCGCCACTATGTCAGCGTCTGCCAGGGTGGTGCGGGTATCCACTTCCACCTGTTTGATTTCGGCCATCAGGAGGCGCAAGGTTCCAACGCGGGCCTTATCTTTGGCCAGCATGGATTGCTTGAGATCGCCTTTGATCTGTTCTTGCAGTGACATGGTTCAGCGTCCTCGGCGGGTGACCGGCCGATTAGTACAGACGGTTACGACGAGCGTTTTCGCGAGCCAGCTTCTTGGCGTGGCGCTTAACTGCGGAAGCCTTGGCGCGCTTGCGGATGGTAGTCGGCTTTTCGTAGAACTCACGGCTACGAACTTCAGACAGGATACCGGCCTTTTCGCAAGAACGCTTGAAGCGACGCAGGGCGACATCAAACGGCTCGTTTTCACGTACTTTAATTACTGGCATGTGCCTCTCACCTCGGTGACTGTGTGGTTGGTTGGCCGATGCAGGCCAGCCTGACTTAAAAATGGTGCGGAATTTTAATCCCAAGCAAGGGGGCAAGTAAACCCCGAACAGATCCTGCTGGTTTAAAAAACCGCCGGAATGTACCATACCGCGCTCAAGTTAGCAGCCAAATTTTGCCCTCATGCGCGTTTTAGGTATCGAAACTTCCTGTGACGAGACCGGGATTGCGATCTTCGATGATCGCCTCGGGATCCTCAGTCATCAATTGTATAGCCAAGTCAAGCTGCATGCCGATTACGGCGGTGTGGTGCCTGAGCTGGCGAGCCGGGATCATGTGCGCAAGATCCTGCCCTTGATCCAGGCGGCGCTGGCCGAGGCCGGTTGCGGATCCGATGAGATCGACGGGGTAGCCTATACCGCGGGCCCGGGTCTGGTGGGGGCCCTGCTGGTGGGGGCTACCGTGGGGCGCTCCCTGGCCCTGGCCTGGAACAAGCCGGCGGTGGCGGTGCACCACATGGAGGGCCACCTGTTGGCCCCCATGCTGGAGGAGACGGCGCCGGAATTTCCCTTCTTGGCCTTGCTGGTCTCCGGCGGTCACACCCTGCTGGTGCGGGTGGATGGCATAGGCCGTTACCAGATCCTCGGCGAGTCGGTGGATGACGCCGCCGGCGAGGCCTTCGACAAGACCGCCAAGCTGCTGGGGCTGGATTACCCCGGCGGCGTGCAGCTGGCCCGTCTGGCCGAATCCGGCACCCCGGGGCGCTTCGTCTTTCCCCGGCCCATGACCGACAGGCCCGGTCTGGATTTCAGCTTCTCCGGTCTCAAGACCTTTGCCGCCAACACCATCCATCAGCAGGGTGACGATGCCCAGACCCGGGCCGACATCGCCCACGCTTTCCAGTCGGCGGTGGTGGATACCTTGGCCATCAAGTGCAAGCGGGCCCTGAAGCAGACCGGGCTTAACCGGCTGGTGATGGCCGGCGGCGTCAGCGCCAACCGCCAGCTGCGGGCGCAGCTGGCCGAGATGATGGCCGAGCTCAGGGGCCAGGTGTTCTATCCGCGCCCCGAATACTGTACCGATAACGGCGCCATGATCGCCTATGCCGGCCTGCAGCGCTTGAAGGCCGGACAGACGGTGGGCCTGGAGCTGGTGGTGAAGCCGCGCTGGAGTCTGGACTCACTGCCGCCGGTTTGAGCCGCGCTTATGCCACAGCCGGGGCTCCTGATGATGGAGCAGCCGGCTGATGTTTTCGTGATGCCGGTAGATGACGAGGCAGCAGAGCATGGCCACCGGCAGCGTGTATTCGGGTTTGAGCAGGTAGGTATAGAGGGGCGCCAGCAGGGCGGCGATGATGGCCGCCAGCGAGGAGTAGCCCGACAGCAGCAGCACGATCAGCCAACTGCAGATCATGAAGGCGCCCATGTCCAGGCCGATGGGCATCAGGGCGCCCAGTGCCGTGGCGACGCCCTTGCCGCCGCGGAACTGAAAGAACAGGGGATACATGTGTCCCAGGCAGGCGGCGATGGCGATGAGCCCTAAGTAGAAGGGGCTGACCTTGAGGTACCAGGCCAGGTAGACGGGCACTGTGCCCTTGAGCATGTCGCACAGCAAGACCCAGAGGGCGGCCAGCTTGCTGCCCTGGCGCAGCACGTTGGTGGCGCCGGGATTGTGGGAGCCATAACCCCTTGGATCGGGCAGGCCATAGCAGCGGCTCACCAGCACGGCGCTGGAGATGGAGCCGAACAAGTAGGCCAGCACTATCATGCTCAGGGAGATAGGGGTCATGTTCCTCGCTGTATTTGTTCATCACGGCTGGGGTATGATCCCGCCCTCGAATGACCACCATCATAGCCTGTTGGCTGGTCAAGAGGTATCCGACCTGTTTTTTAGACAGTCGTTCACAGCCTAACAGAGAAAGGACACAGATGGATAAGGTGTTTATCACTGGCCTGGAGGTGTACTGCACCATTGGGGTCTACGACTGGGAGAAGTCCATTCGCCAGAAGCTGGTGCTGGATCTGGAGATGGATCATGACAATCGCCCGGCCGCCGAGCGGGACGATATTGCCCTGGCGCTGGATTATGACCGCCTGTCCCGCCGGGTCACCGATCTGGTGAGCCAATCCCCGCTCGAGCTGGTGGAGACGGTGGCCGAGCGGGTGGCGTGCGTCATCCTCGGCGAGTTTGGTGTGGCGCGGGTGCGGGTGCGAGTGGCCAAGCCCGGAGCCGTGGCCAATGCCCGCGAGGTGGGCGTGGAGATAGTGCGGGAGGCCTGATGGCACAGATCTACATCGGCATGGGCTCCAATATCGACCCCATGCACCATGTGTGTGCCGGACTGGACGCCCTCTATCGCTGGCTGGGCCCGCTGGCGGTCTCCCCCGTCTATCGCAGCCCGGCCAAGGGCTTCACGGGGGAGGACTTCCTCAACCTGGTGGTGGGGGCCCAGTCGCCTCTGTCCCTGGAGGCCGTGCGGCAGGGCTTGCGGCAGATCGAGTTCCAGCACGGTCGTCCTCGGGATGCCAAGAAGTTCTCCTCCCGCACCCTGGATCTGGATCTGCTGAGCTTCGATGATTGGGTGCTCACGGAGCCGCTGGAGCTGCCACGGGCCGAAATCTTGCATAACGCCTTTGTACTGCGACCCTTTGCCGAGCTGGCGCCCCAGTGGTGTCATCCGGTGGTGGGCCGGACCCTGGCCGAGCTGTGGCAGCACTTTCCGCAGGACGCACCGCTTCAACCCGTTGCCCTGGCCTGGTCCGTCCCTTCGACATAGGTTTCACCCTGACATAGGTATCACCCTCATGACCACACTGCATACCCTGGTGTTGGCCCTGTTGCAGGGGCTGACCGAGTTTCTGCCTATCTCCAGTTCGGCTCACCTGATACTGCCGTCTCAGGTGCTGGGCTGGCCGGATCAGGGCATCGCCTTTGACGTGGCGGTGCACCTGGGCACCCTGTTGGCGGTGGTGGGCTACTTCTGGCGGGAGCTGCGCCAGCTGTTGGGCGCCTGGCTGCGCTCCCTGGGCGGCCGGCGGGATGAGCCGGCGGCCAAGCTGGCCTGGATCATCTTGCTGGGCACCCTGCCGGCGGCCCTGTTCGGCTGGTTGGCCAACGATCTCATCAGCGAATACCTGCGCTCCGCCCGGGTCATCGCCATCACCACCCTGGTGTTTGGCCTCTTGATGTGGTGGGCGGATCGGCGCGGGCGCAAGACGCAGCCTCTGGAAGGCATCAGCCTGAAAACCGGCCTGCTGGTGGGCCTGGCCCAGGCGGTGGCGCTCATTCCCGGCACCTCCCGCTCCGGCATTACCATGACGGCGGCCCTGCTGCTGGGGTTGACGCCGGCGGCGGCGGCGCGCTTCTCCTTCCTGCTCTCCATCCCCATCATAGTGCTGGCCGGCGGCTACGAGAGCCTCAAGCTGGTGGCCAGCCCGGAGGTGGTGGATTGGGGGCAGATGCTGCTGGGCGTCGGGGTCTCCTTCGCCAGCGCCCTGGCGGTGATCCACTTCTTCCTCAAGGCCATCAGCCGCATCGGCCTGTGGCCCTTCGTGCTCTACCGGCTGTTGCTGGGGGCCCTGCTGCTCATCTTCTTCTGGTGATCAGCGCTCGTTCCACTGGCGTTTGACCTCGCGGATGGCCAGCAGGCGGGCGCGATCCAGCTGCTGGCGGATGGCTTCGCCCCGGTAGCCGGCGGCCACTATCGGCTGCACCGGCACAGCCCGGGCTGCCTCAAACGCCGCCGCCATGTACTCTGGCTCGGGGTAGGGGCGATCCTCAAAGCCCAGTCGGCCATGAAAGTCGGCCCGGCAGCAGTCCAGCAGCTGATACAGCCGCTGGGGACGGCGCCAGCCGTCCACCCGATGGAACAGCTTGAGCAGGGTGCTGGATCTGAGCCCCAGGGCGGTATGAATGAGGGAGTGCAGCTCGCTGACCAGCAGCGCCAGCTCTCTGTGCTCGGTGGGCACCTTGAAGCGTTCACACACCGCCTGAATGAGGGGCAGGCCCCGTTCGCCATGGCCGTGATGGCTGGGCAGGATATGGGCCGGGGTCAGTCCCTTGCCGAAGTCGTGGCAGACGGTGGCAAAGCGCACCGCCGTGTCCTGGCTCAGGCGGGCCGCCTGGGCGATGGCCATCAGGGCGTGGACGCCGGTATCGATCTCCGGGTGCCACTGGGGCCGGGCGGGCACGCCAAACAGCCGATCCAGCTCGGGCAGCAGCACCTTGAGGGCGCCACAGGCTCGCAGCACCTCGAAGAACACCTGGGGATGGGGGCCGGCGAGCACCTTGTCCAGCTCCTTCCACACCCGCTCCGGCGTCAGGTGATCCAGCTCGCCGCTGGCGGCCATCTGCTGCATCAGAGCCTGGGTGTCGGGGGCCACCGTGAAGCCCTGCTCATGGAAGCGGGCGGCAAAGCGCGCCACCCGCAGCACCCGCAGGGGATCCTCGGCAAACGCCGGCGAGACATGGCGCAGCCGGCGGGCCTGCAGATCTGCCAGGCCGCCGTAAGGATCGTGCAGCTGGCCCTGGGCATCCCGGGCCATGGCGTTGATGGTGAGATCCCGCCGCAGTAGATCCTCTTCCAGGGTCACTTCGGGGGCGGCATAGCAGGCAAAGCCGGTATAGCCGTGGCCCTGCTTGCGCTCGATGCGGGCCAGGGCGTATTCCTCTTTGGTCTGGGGATGCAGGAACACGGGGAAGTCGCGGCCCACCGGGGTGAAACCCTGCTCCAGCAATGCCTCGGCCCGGGCACCCACCACCACATAGTCCCGTTCGTGGACCGTCAGGCCCAGCAATTCGTCACGCACCGCGCCGCCAACCAGATAGATTTCCACATACACCTCCCAAATCCCGGTCGGGGCATTATAGCGGTCTTTGACTTCACCGGGGGCAGGCTTTACCCTGCGACCGGGTTGCCGTCACCCAACGAGGCCTGTTCCCGGCTGACTGGCGGCCTAGCCCAGGGAGAGCTGGAATGTACAAGGCATTTTTCGGACTGGCGGAGAACCCCTTCTCCTTGTCCCCCAACCCCAAATACTGCTACATGAGCGAGCGCCATACCGAGGCGCTGGCTCACCTGAGCTATGGCCTGCAAGAGGGCGGCGGTTTCGTGCTGCTCACCGGCGAGGTGGGCACCGGCAAGACCACGGTCTCCCGCTGCCTGCGCCGTCAGCTGGACGATGAGACCCAGCTGGCCGTGCTGCACAACCCCACCCTGGGCCCCCTGGAGCTGTTGCAATGCCTGTGCGACGAGCTGCAGCTGGCTTACGAACCGGCTGCCGGCCTCAAGGGATTGTTCGATCTGATCAAGATGCGGCTGCAGGAGAACCTGGCGGCTGGTCGGCGCACCGTGCTGCTGATCGACGAGGCCCAGCATCTCACCCCCGAGGTGCTCGAACAGTTGCGCCTGCTCACCAACCTGGAAACCGATGAGGCCAAGCTGCTGCAGGTGGTGCTCATCGGTCAGCCCGAGCTGCAGCAACTGCTGCAACAGCCGCTGCTGCGGCAATTGGCCCAGCGCATCACGGCCCGCTATCACCTGCTGCCCCTCTCCCGGGCGGACGTGGATGCCTATGTGCGCTTTCGCCTGCAGGTGGCCGGCTGCCTGCAGCCCCTGTTCACCCCCAGCGCCATCACCGTGCTGCACCGGGTCAGCGGCGGTATCCCCCGCCTCATCAACCTGATCTGCGAGCGGGCCCTGCTGGGGGCCTACGGTGCCGGCCAGCCGCGCATTAGCCCCAAGCTGGTGCGCCAGGCTGCGGAGGAGGCCCTGGGCTATGGCCAGCGGAGCAGCTCGGCGCCGGGTCTGTTGTTTGCCCTGTGTGGCGCCGCCTTCCTGGCGGCGGGCTGGTTTGGCTGGCAGCAGTGGGGCTGGTTGCCCACGGCGCCGGTGGAGGAGGTGACGGTCACCGTCAAGCAACCGGTGGATGCAGATCTGGTGAGCCGTTTCCAGGAGGCACGGCAACTGGCCAGCGAGGAGAGCGGCGCGCTGCAGCAGCTGTACCGGGTGTGGGGCTATGAGGTGACCCTGGATGAGGCGGACTGCAGTCAGGCCTATCGCGCCGATCTGCGCTGCGAGCTGGGCGCCGGCAGCCTGGACGACCTGCTGGCCCTCGACCACCCGGCGGTCATCCGGCTGGTGGATGAGGACGGGCTGGCCAGCTACGCCACCTTGCTGCAGGTGGAGGATCAGCAGGCGGATCTGCTGCTGGGGGACGAGAGCTGGCGGGTGGATCTGAGCTGGCTCAAACAGATGTGGGGCGACGACTATACCCTGCTGTGGGCGGTGCCCGCCGGCAGCGGCGGCGTCATCTCCGTCAAGAGCCGGGGGCCCTCGGTGCAATGGCTGGAGACGGCGCTGAGCCAGGCGCTGGGCGAGCCGGCGCGCACCCTGCGGCGCTTCGACAGTACCCTGGCGGATCGGCTGCGGCGCTTCCAGCAGCAAGAAGGCTTAGCAGTGGACGGGGTGGCCGGTCCCCAGACCCTGATCCGGCTCAATGCCCGTAGCCGGACGGGCATGCCGCGGCTGGTGCTGCGGCAAGATAGCCCGGCAGAACAAGGAGAAAGCTGATGTCCATGCTGTTGAAGGCCCGCCGCCAAGGGGGGCGCAGTGCCGCGCTGGAGGCCAGCCTGGGGTTAGGGCTGGGGGTGGAGCAACGCAGTCGGCGGCGGCTGGGCTGGTTGCTGGGGCTGCCACTGTGTCTGGGGCTCGGCATGGGCGCGAATCTGGCCTGGCATTGGGTCAACCTCAAACCGCAGCAGCTACGTCACGAGATCACTGAGCCGACCCCCTTGCCCTATGGGCCGTCGGAGACGCCAGCCCGCTTTCTAACCCGCGCCCTGCCGGCCCCACCGGCACCAGTGGTGGAGCCCGATGCGCCGACGGGCGGGGATGGCCAGACGGCGGCAATGGATCTGGACGGGGTGTCAGCGGATCTGGCCAGCCGCTTCCAGGCGGCTTTGGCCGCCCAGGCGCAACAGCCGGAGTCGGCCGCCATTCCCGAGCAGGCCCATGGCGAGATCTCGGGGGTGGTGCCCTTGAGTGCCCTGCCGGATACCATAGCCCGCCGGGTGCCGCCGCTGAGCTATCGCTCGCACGTGTTCTCGTCGGATCCCAGCAAGCGGGTGGTGAATCTCAATGGCATGGATCGCTATGAGGGGGATGAGGTGGCGCCTGGCGTGGTGCTGCTGCAGATCTTGCCGGAAGGCGCCATCCTGCGGGTGGCCGGTCAGAGCTTCAGCCTGGAAGCCCTGACCGATTGGCCTGGGGTTAGTTGATCCAGCCTTCACTCTTCTTCCGACGCGGCCGGGGCAGGTAGACCAGCACTATCCCGGCCAGGGCGCCCAGTCCGGCCACCAGGCCGCCGTTGCGCAGCCAGCGCATCTGCTCGTCATGCTCCTCGGTTCCCAGTTGCTTGGCCAGCCGTTCGTTTTCCGCCACCAGCTTCTCCAGTTGCCCCTGCTTCTGCTTGAGGCTCGCCTCCAGGCTGGCCAGCTGCGCCTGGGCTTCACCCAGTTGTTGCTGGGTCTCATCCAGTGCCTTGGCGGTGTCGCTGTCCTTGCTGGCCAGCTTGGCCTGCAGCTCGCTCAGCTGTTGCTCCAGCTTCGGCTGGCGGCTGGCCAGGCTCTCGGCTTGTTGCAGCTGGGCCACCGGCAGCCAGCCGGTGCGGCCGCGGGCATCGGTAAGCTGGGCGAACTTGCCGGAGTCATCCAGGTTCAGCAGGGTGACAGGTTCGCCGGCATTGAGGCTGCCCAGGATGCGAAACTGCTTGCCGGGGCCGGCCAGCAGGAAGGTGTGCAGCTTCTCGCTGACGTAGCGGGTTTCGGCAGCGTGCAGGCCCAGAGGCAGGCAGAGAAGCAGCAGGGGGAGAAGGCGTTTCACGATATGGATTCCATCGTCGGTAAGGATTCGCCGATGGTACCGGTTGCCCGCAGGCAGAACAAGCAAACGGCGCCAGAGGGCGCCGTTTGTGTCGTTAGAGGTAAATCTTTTCCAGCAACCCGAAGATGAGGATAGAGAGCAGGGCGCCGGCGGGCAGGGTCACCACCCAGGAGATGACGATGTTGCGCACTACCCCCAGATTGATGGCGGCGATGCCGCGGGCCAGGCCGACCCCCATGATGGCCCCCACCAGGGTCTGGGTGGTGGAGATGGGCAGGCCGGTGCCGGACGCCAGCAGCACGGTACTGGCGGTGGCGAGCTGGGCGGCAAAACCACGACTGGGGGTCAGGTGGGTAATGCCGGTGCCAAGGGTCGCCATCACCTTGTGGCCCATCATGGCTAGCCCCAGTACGATACCGACGGCGCCCAAAGGCAGCACCCACCAGTCGATGGCGCTGTTGGCGCTGATGGCACCGCCATGGGACACCACGGAGACCACGGCGGAGAGCGGACCGATGGCGTTGGCCACGTCATTGGAGCCGTGAGCGAAGGCCATGGCACAGGCGGTGACTATCATGAGCACGCCAAACACCTTCTCCACGTTGGAGTAGTGCATCTTGACGTCATCCTGCGGGTTGAAACGCAGACGGCGGATAAAGAAGATGCCGCCGATGGCTGCGATCAAGGAGAGGACCAGTGAGATGAGGGTGCTCTCGTTGCTGGTCAACGGCAGACCCACATGGTTCAGCCCCTTCTGCAGGGTGACCAGGCAGATCACCATGGCAGAGAGGAAGATGTAGACCGGGCCGTAGCGCTTGGCGTTCTCCAGCGGGTTATCGGTATTAAAGATGAGCCGCTGAACGCTGATAAACAGCACATAGGCGATGAGGCCGGCGATGGCCGGGGTGATCACCCAGGAGCCGACGATGCTGCCGAACTTGTCCCACTGTACGGCATTGGCACCCAGGCTCACGACGGCGAAGCCGACGATGGCACCCACGATGGAGTGGGTGGTGGAGACGGGCCAGCCGAAGAAGGAGGCCACCACCAGCCAGACACCAGCAGCCAGCAGGGAGGCGATCATGCCCAGCACCAGCACGTCGGGATGCGCGGTGAAGGCGATGGGATCTATGATGCCACCCTTGATGGTGGAGGTGACTTCACCGCCGGCCAGGTAGGCGCCGGTGAATTCGAAGATCATGGCGATGATGATGGCTTGACGGATGGTCAGTGTCTTGGTGCCAACGGAGGTCCCCATGGCGTTGGCGACATCGTTGGCCCCAATGCCCCAGGCCATCAGCAGACCGAACAGGGCAGCGATCAGCACCAGCTGGGTGCCGTATTGCGCAAGAATTTCCATGACTATACCTTTGGTGGGTTAGTTGCGTGCCAGCATGAGTTCCAGGCGGGCGCCTACACGGTCTGCTTGGTCGGCCAGGTCACCGATCTTTTCCAGCACCTTGTAGAGGAAGATGACATCGACCGGGTTAAACTCGCTTTCCCGGGCGAAAATCTTGCGGCGAATGCCGATCTGCAACTGGTCGGTATCGTCTTCAATGATGTCCAGCTGCTTGACCATCTCTTCCACCAGCTGCAGTTCGCGACCGCGGAAGCCGGTTTCCAGCAACTCATCCAACTCGCCGATGGCCTTGACTGCCAGCTCGGTGGCGTCCAGGCAGCGCTTGATATAGGCCTGGAAGTCCTGGCTCAGGTCGGCGGGGAAGGTCAGCTTGCGGCCCAGCATCATGCCGCAGATGTCCTTGGCCCGGTTGGCGATCTTGTCCTGCTGGGTCAGCATTTCCAGCAGATCGGTTCGCGCCAGGGGCATGAAGAGGCCGGAGGGCAGTTTGAGGCGGATTTCCCGCTTCAGCACGTCGGCCTCTTTTTCCATTTGATTGATTTGACCATAGATGACGGTCGCCTCGTCCCAGCGATCTTCCGCCACGGCCATGAAGAAGGGCAGCAGTTGCTCGCAGCACTGATGCACCTTGGCAATGTGCTTCTGTAGGGGTTTGATCGGGGACTTGGCAAAGAGTCCCAAAATGGTATTAACTGGCATGACACACACCTGTGTGGTTGAAATAATGCTCACCCGAACTCGGGTAAGGCGCGCATGGTAGCCCAAGTCGCCCGGTAATAAAACTGTAATGGGCACTTGAATTGTAGGTTTCCGACGGCTTTTTTTGTCTTCTTTTTGCGCTCTATCAAGACACCTCTTCCCTGCCAAATTCCGGATGTTCGAATGGAAACTGAAGTTGAATTGAAATTTCTTGCCAGCGAGACGGTGGCGTCGCAGCTACCGGCTTGCCTGGCGCAATTCCAGGTGCTGGAGCAGGCGCAGATGGACCTGGCCAACACCTATTTTGATACCCCGGATCAGCGGTTGCGGGCCCTGGACTGTGGTCTGCGCATCCGCCGGCGGGATGAGTCCCGTCAGCAGACCATCAAGACCGCCGGACAGGTGGTGGGCGGCCTGTATCAGCGTCCCGAATACAACCTGCCCGTCCAGCAGGACTGGCCTGATCTGGCGGCCTTCCCGGCGGACATCTGGCCGGTCGGCACCGATGTGGCCGGCCTGCAGGCCTCCCTCAAGCCGCTGTTCTGTACCAACTTCCATCGGCAGACCTGGCTGGTGGCCATGAATGATGGCAGCCGGGTCGAGGTGGCGTTTGACCAGGGCCAGATCCTGGCCGGCGAGCAGCAGGAGCCCATCGGGGAGCTGGAGCTGGAGCTGGTCAGTGGCCAGGTGACCGCCCTGTTCGATCTGGCGCAAACCCTGGTGCAGTTAGGCGGCCTGCGGCTGGGCGGCCAGTCGAAGGCCCAGCGGGGTTACCAGTTGGCAGGCCTGGCCAGCGAGGCCCCCATCCGGCGCATGGGATTGGCGCCGGTCAGCCCATCCATGACGGTGGGCCAGGGACTGTTCTGCGTGCTGCAGTATGCCCTGGCCCACTGGCAGTACCATGAACAGCTGTTTATGGAGCATCCCAGCGTCGAGGCACTGGTGCAGCTGCGTAGCGGGGTCAACCTGGTGCGCCAGGCCCAGATGATCTTCGCCGACATCTATCTGCCCCTGGGGCCGCGCCCCTGGCAGGACGAGCTGGCCTGGCTGGAGGGCGAGCTGGCCTGGTTGGATGAGGCCCAGGCCCTGCAGCGGCTCACCGCCGAGCGGGCGCATTACCTGCGGGCATTGCGTTGCCACAATGCGCTGCTGACGGTGCTGGAGCAGCAGCAGGGGGCCTTGCCGGACAGTGCCCAGGTGCGCAGTCTGCTGCAGAGTGCTCGCTACACCAGCCTGCTGTTGGCCATCACCCGCTGGGTCTATCTGGAGCAGCGCCAGCTGGAACAGCCGGATCCGCAACGGGATGCCCCCCTGCCGAGTTTCGCCACTACCCAGCTGGTCATCAGCTGGCAGGAGCTGCATGAGGCGGAGTTGCGCCAGCCGACCCTGGACTATGACGGCTATCTGAGCCTGGTGGGCAAGCTAAGACGCAACCTGCTGGTGGGCGTCAGCTTTGCCAATCTCTACGAGGAAGAGTCCCGGCAGGGCTTCCGCCTGCCCTGGCAGAGCCTGTTGCGCCGCATGGAGGAGCTGGAGCATTTCGAGGTGCTGGACAGGCTGGCGCCTGAGCTGGCCACCGCCCAGCGGCTGGAACTGGAGGAGTGGCTGACCGCCCGCATCAGCCCGCGCCTGCTGGAGCTGGATCAGGCGCGCCTGCAGGCGCTGCAGATGGTGCCTTATTGGGAGTTAGCACAGGATTGACGGCGTGCGGCACGCCACCGAGTGACAGAGGGGAGGCAGCTCCCCTTTTTGTTGTCCGGTTTTCCCCTGCTGGGGTGACGGTGTTAGATTGAGGGCAAGCGTTCTGTTGGAGCCTCAGTATGTTAAACCTGCCCGTGGACCTGCAAGCCCACGCCGATCAGCAATGGCAGCGCCTGCAGGCGCGTCTCGAACCGCCGGTGTCGGCCGCCTTTGCGCCCTATCAGGCTGAGCTCACCTGCCTGTTTGGTCTGTCCGACTTCATCGCCGACTCCTGTCTGCAATATCCCTTGATGGTGCTGGAGCTGCTGCAAAGCGGCGAGCTGTATCAGGCCGAACGGCATGCCGACTATGGGCCCCGCCTGGCCGAGGCCCTGGCCGGCATTCAGGATGATGAGGCGCTCAAACGGGCCCTGCGGCGCTTCCGCCGGCGCCACATGCTGGTCATCGCCTGGCGCGAACTGTTGGGGCGGGCTCAGGTGGAGGAGAGCTTCGTGCACCTCACCGCCCTGGCCGAGGCGCTGATCTGCGGCGCCCGGGACTGGTTGTATGCCAAGCTGTGCCGGGAGCTGGGCACCCCCTGCAATGGTGACGGCGAACCGCAACCCCTGCTGGTCTTGGGCATGGGCAAGCTGGGGGGCGGCGAGCTCAACTTCTCCTCCGACATCGATCTCATCTTCACCTTCCCCGAGGGCGGGCAGACCCAGGGCGGGCGGCGCAGCCTGGAGAATCAGGCCTTCTTCATCCGCCTGGGACAGCAGCTGATCCAGGCGCTGCACCAGACCACTGTGGATGGTCAGGTGTTTCGGGTGGACATGCGGCTGCGGCCCTTCGGCGATGCCGGCCCCCTGGCCATCAGCTTTGCCGCCATGGAGGACTACTACCAGAACCATGGCCGCAACTGGGAGCGCTACGCCATGGTCAAGGCCCGCATCCTGGGGCCGGACAGTCCCCACGCCCAGGAGCTGCAGCGGCTGCTGCGGCCCTTCATCTTCCGTCGCTACATCGACTTCGGTGCCATCGATGCCCTGCGCAAGATGAAGGGGCTGATCGAGGCGGAGGTGCGGCGCAAGGGGCTCAAGGACAACATCAAGCTGGGGGCGGGCGGCATCCGCGAGGTGGAATTCATCGCCCAGGCCTATCAGCTGATCCGTGGCGGCCGGGAGCCGGCCCTGCAGGTGCGCCATCTGCCAGCGGCCCTGCAGGCCCTGGCGGATCTGGGGGCCATGCCGGGCCCCAGCATACAAGGGCTGCTGGAGGCCTATCGCTTCTTGCGGCGGGTGGAGAACCTGCTGCAGGAGATCGCCGACGCCCAGACCCAGACCCTGCCGGACGGCGAGCGGGATCGCCTGCGCCTGATCACCGCCCTGGGCTTTGCCGACTGGGCCGGCTGCTACAGCCAGCTGGAGCGGGTCATGGCCCTGGTGCACAAGGAGTTCCGTCAGGTGATCGGCCAGTCCGACGAGCAGGACGACTCGGGATCCGGCGTGTTGTGGCACGATCTGTGGCACGGCAGCCAGGATGAGGAGGAGCTGGCGCGGGAGTTGCTGACCGTCGGCGGTGAGCCGAGTCAGGCCCTGGCCCCGCCCCTGTGGCGTTTTCGCCAGGAGAGCCGGCGGCGGGCCATCGGCCCCCAGGGTCGGGAGGCCCTGGCACGCCTGATGCCGGATCTGCTGGCGGCGGTGGCCGCCAAGCCGCAGCCGGCCTTGCTGTTTGAGCGGGTGCAGCAGCTGCTGACCCAGATCCTCACCCGCAGCGCCTACCTGCAGCTGCTGGCGGAGAACCCGGGGGCGCTGAACCAGCTGCTGGAGCTGTGCAGCGCCAGTGGCGTGGTGGCCGAACAGCTGGCCCGCTACCCCATACTGCTGGACGAGCTGCTGGATCCGCAGCAGCTCTACCATCCCACCCCCCTGGAGCGTTACCGCGATGAGCTGCGGCAATACCTGCTGCGGGTGCCGGAGGAGGATCTGGAGCAGCAGATGGAGGCGCTGCGCCAGTTCAAGCAGATCCAGCTGCTGAAGATCTCGGCGGCCGACATCGCCGGAGCCCTGCCGCTGATGAAGGTGAGCGATCACCTCACCTGGCTGGCGGAGGCCATCATAGAGGAGGTGGTGAGCCAGGCCTGGAGTCAGGTCATCGCCCGCCACGGTCTACCGCCCCACAGCCGGGAGACGGGAGAGAAGGGCTTCTGTGTGGTGGCCTACGGCAAGCTGGGGGGCATAGAGCTGGGCTATGGCTCGGATCTGGATCTGGTGTTCCTGCACGGTGGCGAGCTGACGGGGGAGACGGACGGCGACAGACCCATAGACGTGCGGCAATTTTACGTGCGCCTGGCCCAGCGCATCATCCACCTGTTCAGCACCCGCACCCCCTCCGGCATACTGTACGACACCGACATGCGGCTGCGGCCGGCGGGGGAGGCCGGGCTCCTGGTCTCCAATCTGGAAGCTTATCAGCGCTATCAGGAGCAGGAAGCCTGGACCTGGGAACATCAGGCCCTGGTGCGCAGCCGGGCCGTCTACGGCGAGCCGGCCATGCGGCGGGCGTTCGAGCAGATACGGCGTGCCGTGCTCAGTCGTCCGCGCCCGCAGGCCAATCTGGCGGCGGAGGTGGTGGCGATGCGGGACAAGATGCGGCGCCATTTGCTGCGCGGCGGTGAGGGGGAGTTTGACCTCAAGCAGGGGGCGGGCGGCATGGTGGATATCGAATTCATCACCCAGTATCTGGTGCTGGCCCACGCCCAGGAGGCGCCGGAAGCCCTGACCCGCTGGTCGGACAATGTGCGCATTCTCGAGGAGTGCGTGCTGGCCGGCCTGCTCAGTCAGCAGGAGGGGCAGGCCCTCAAGCAGGCCTACCTGGCCATCCGTGACGAGGCCCACCGCTGCACCCTCTCCGGCCGCAGTCGCATCGTGGCGGACCACCTGCTGGCGAGCGAGCGGGCCCAGGTCTGGGCCCTGTGGCAGCGGCTGTTTGCCGGGGTGGATACCAGCCTGGCCAGGCTGCCGGCGTGAGTCCAGTGCTTGAGTAACCTAAGAGGCCCGTCGATGACGGGCCTCTTGGCATGGGCGGCGGAGCGGCCGTCAGTAGCGGGAGGGCACCCCGGGGGGGGTGGTCTTGAAGCGCCGATGCAGCCACATGTACTGGGCCGGCGCCTGGCGGATGGCGGCCTCGATGACCCGGTTGCTGGCGGTGGCATCCGCCTCGTCGTCACCGCTGGGATAGTCGGTCAGCGGCGCCCCCAGCAGCAGGCGGTAGCCACCCTTGGGCTGCCGCAGGGTGAAGCAGGGCATCACCACCGTATTCTTCACCCGGGCCAGGGTGGCGGTGCCCGTGATGGTGGCGGTCTGCGCCACGGCGAAGAAGGGCACGAACACGCTGGCATGGGGGCCGTAGTCATGATCCGGCGCGTACCAGAGGGCGTCGCCGGCGCGCAGCGCCTTGATCATGCCTTTGACATCCTTGCGATCCAGCAGGGACTTGTTGCTGCGGCAGCGGCCGGTGACCTGGGCGTACTCCAGCAGCGGATTGCGGTTGGGCCGGTAGACGCCCACCCCGGGCTGCAGCAGGCCGAACATGCGGGCGTTGAGCTCCAGGGTGAGAAAGTGGGCGGAGAGCAGCAGTATGCCCTGCCCCTGTTGCTGGGCTGCCTGCAGGTGCTCCAGGCCCTCCACCTGCATCCAGCGGCGCATGCGGGCGTCGGACCAGAACCAGGCCATGCCGGTCTCCAGGATGGCGCGACCCACGTTGGCGAAGTTTTCCCTGAGCAGAGCCTCCCGCTCCGCCTCGTCCAGCTCCGGCAGCGCCAGCGCCAGATTGCGCCGGGCGATACGCACCCGGGAACGCATCAGCGGCATGGCCAGGCGCCCCAGTGTGCCGCCCAGGGCCATCAACCAGGCAAAGGGCAGCTGCACCAGCAGGCGCAGGGAGAACAGGCCCAGCCACAGCAGCCAATAACGGGGATGAAACAGCGCCGCACTCAGGCGCGGGGAAACAACCGACATACAGTGCATCCGGCAGGGGGGACAGGGGGGCGATTTTAGCAGAAGCCACCGCCACTAGGCGAATCGGCCACGCCCTTATGCTAGACTGCGCCGCGTATCTTGGTTGTGAGAGTCTGAACAATGAAAATCACGCTGCCTGATTTTGAACAAGCCCGGGTGCTGGTGGTAGGGGATGTGATGCTGGATCGTTACTGGCATGGCCCTACCAGCCGGATCTCTCCCGAGGCGCCGGTGCCCGTGGTGCGGGTGGAACAGAGCGAAGAGCGTCCCGGTGGGGCTGCCAACGTGGCGCTGAACGTGGCGGCCCTGGGGGCCCACGCCACCTTGTTGGGGCTGACCGGTCAGGATGAGGCCGCCGACGCCCTGAGTGCCCGCCTGAACGGGGTGGGCGTGGCCTGTGACTTCGTGCGGGTGCCGCATTTTCCCACCATCACCAAGCTGCGCATCCTGAGCCGCAACCAGCAGTTGCTGCGGCTGGACTTCGAAGAGGGCTTCCATGGGGTGGATCCCGAGCCCTTGCTGGCACGTATCCAGGCGGCCTTGCCGGACTCCGGCGTGCTGATCCTCTCCGATTATGCCAAGGGGGCCCTGGCGGCGGTCAGTCGCATGATCCCCCTGGCCCGCGCCGCCGGCGTGCCCGTGCTGGTGGATCCCAAGGGGACCGACTTTGAGAAGTACCGTGGCGCCACCCTGCTGACCCCCAACATGTCCGAGTTCGAGGCCGTGGTGGGCAAGGTCAAGGATGAACAGGATCTGGTGGCCAAGGGGCTGGAGCTGGTGCGCCGCTTCGAGCTGCAGGCCCTGCTGGTGACCCGTTCCGAGCACGGCATGACCCTGATCCGCGATGGTCAAACCGAGTTGCATCTGCCGGCTCAGGCCCATGAGGTGTATGACGTCACCGGCGCCGGGGACACCGTCATCGGCACCCTGGCCACGGCCCTGGCGGCCGGCAAGCCGTTGGACGAGGCCTGTGCCCTGGCCAATGCCGCCGCCGGTATCGTGGTGGGCAAGCTGGGCACCTCCACCGTCAGTCCGGTGGAGCTGGCCCGCGCCATCTACGGCGAGCAGGAAACCGGCTTCGGGGTGGTGAGCGAGCAACAGCTCAAGGTGGCGGTGGCGGCCGCCCGCAGCCGCGGCGAGACGGTGGTGATGACCAATGGCTGCTTCGACATACTGCATGCCGGCCATGTGGCCTACCTGCAGCAGGCGCGCCAGCTGGGGGATCGCCTGATCGTGGCGGTGAATGACGATGCCTCCGTGTCTCGCCTCAAGGGGCCGGGGCGCCCGGTGAACCCGGTGGATCGCCGCATGGCGGTGCTGGCGGCCCTGGGAGCCGTGGACTGGGTGGTGCCCTTTGGCGAGGATACGCCGCGCCGGCTGATCGCCGAGGTGTTGCCGGACAAGCTGGTGAAGGGCGGCGACTATCAACCCGAGCAGATCGCCGGCTTCGACGAGGTGACCGCCAACGGGGGTGAGGTGCTGGTGCTGAATTTCGAGGATGGCTGCTCCACCTCCGCCATCATCCGCACCATCAAGGAGCGGGACGCCTAAACGCGCTCCACCCAAGAAAAAGCCCCGCATGCGGGGCTTTTTTGTGGCCGGTTCACCGGGCTCAGGGAACCAGTACGGGATCCACCGACTCCCCCAGCTGGACATCGCCGTTGTCGCTGGCCGGCGCCGCGGCCGGTGCCGCCTGGCTGTTGGTGTTGGCCGGTTGGCCGGCGGCGGGGGCCTGCACGTATTCAAACACCTTCACCACCTTGCGCACCCCGCTGACGTTGCGGGTGATCTCCACCGCCGTCTCGCCTTCGGCGCGGGTCACCAGACCGCTGAGGAACACCTCGCCATCCTCGGTGTTCACCTTGATATGGGTGCTGTCGAAGTTCTTGCGCATCAGCAGATCCGTCTTGATCTTGGAGGTCAGCCAGGTGTCGTTGCTCTGACCGCTCAGACCCAGGGGTTGACGCAGACGCACCTCGTTGTAGACCTGACGCACGCCGGGGATCTTGGCCACCACCTGGCCGGCCTTATCCTTGTAGCCCTGGTTGGGGGTTTGACCGACGAGCAGCACCTTGCCGTTGGTGCTCACCGGCACGATGCGGCTGACGGCGTTGAGCTCCTTGAGTTTGGCCAGTTCGCTATTGACCTTCATCTCTATGCTCTGATCATCCAATTGGGAGCCAATGGTGCGTCTGTCGTTGGCAACCGCCGCCGTGGTGGCCGCGCCGGCCACTATGACACCGGCACAGCCTTGCAACAGCAGCAGACTGGTCAGCAGGGCGATCAGCGGACTGTGTTTCATACAAACTCCTCTGTGGTCTGGGCCCTGGGGGCCTATTGGGGAAACAGGGTGCGATCGATGAGATCGCTCAAACAG
The DNA here is from genome assembly GCF_039540575.1 of Pseudaeromonas paramecii. Taxonomy (NCBI): domain Bacteria; kingdom Pseudomonadati; phylum Pseudomonadota; class Gammaproteobacteria; order Aeromonadales; family Aeromonadaceae; genus Pseudaeromonas; species Pseudaeromonas paramecii. The sequence continues at coordinate 146,244 of NZ_BAABFC010000013.1, read as the reverse complement.
TGCAGGGCCAGCAGGTGGACCTCCAGGATGCGGGGCGGCCGGGCGGAGGGGACGCGCACCTCCACGTCGCTGGGACCCAGCAGACCGGCCATCTCGCCGCCGTCACCGCCGGTGAGGGCTATGATGGTCATGTCCCGGGACAGGGCGGCTTCCGCCGCCTTGATCAGGCTGCGGCAGCGCCCCGCGCCATCGATTACCAGCAGTATGTCGCCCTGTTGGCCCAGGGCGCGGATCTGCTTGGCATAGGCATCCTCAAAGCCGTGGTCGTTGGCCACGGCGCTCAAGGTCACGGTGTCGCCATTGAGGCAGAAGGCCGGCAGGGAGGGGCGTTCCGTCTCGAAACGGTTGAGCATCTGACTGGCAAACAGCTGGGCCAGGGCGGCACCGCTGCCGTTGCCGCAGCTCAAGATCTTGTTGCCGTTGAGCAGACAGATGGTGAGCATCTGGGCAGCGGTCTGGATCGACTCCTGCAGTGCCTCGGCGGCGGCAATCTTGGTCTGAATGCTCTCGGTAAAATTTTCTTTGATGCGATCCACCCGGGTTCCTCTAGAAGGCGTTGCGCAGCCACAACACTTCGTCGCCCTCGAAGGCGACAACGTCGAAGCGGCATGCCTGCCTGGATTCGTTAAGATGTTGAGCAGCCAGATAATGTTGCGCCGTGAGGCGAATTTTGTGCTGCTTCTGTGGGGTGACGGACGCCAATGCGCCGCCATGTCGCCGGTTCTGCCGGTAGCGGACTTCCACGAACACCAGCATCTTATCCTGCCGCAGGATAAGGTCAATTTCCCCCTGGCGACAGTGATAGTTGCGGCACACCAGCGCCAGCCCGTGGGCCAGCAGATGCTGTGCCGCTTTGTCTTCGTACTCCGCGCCCTTACTGGGACAGGAGTTCGAGTTCATCGGCGTCGGCTTGTTGCTCGGCATCGGGCTGGGCGGCGGGGTCGCTGCCGGTTGCCGGTTCAGCCGGTGCACCAGCCTCGCCCACCAGTTCGCCATTGTCATACTTGCCCCAGCTCAGGTGACGCTCCACCACACCCTTGTCGTTCAGGCTCAGGCCGCCACACAGGCCGGCCAGCTGGCTGCTGTGATCCCGGTTGAGATCGGCCAGATGCGGCAGCAGCTTGATGGCATCCACCCCCAGAGCATAGAAGCGCAGCAGTTCGCCGCCATCCGGCGGCAACAGGCTGGCTACCTGCTCCCGCAGGCTGCCGTACTGGCCCAGCATCCAGGGCATGTCACCCAGCTCGACGCCGTTGAGTTCGCGGGCCAGATCCACCCGATCCTGGACGTTGCTCTTGGGCCCCAGGTAGTAGGCGGGACGGGGGGCCCGAGGATCCAGCACATATTCCACATAGGAACGAATGGTGGTGGCTTCGATGGGGCTGGCCAGCATGAAGATGGCGTCGGTATCGGCCTGCTTCACGTCCCCCTCGGCATTACCTGCCACGGCCTTGCCGTTACGGCTGCTGACCCCCAAAGCCTCGCCCAGACTGTCCTGCATCTGCTCGCGGCTGCTCATCCAGGCCACCTTGGCCTGGCCGCCGGTGAGTTGCTGCCATTCCTGGTTGAAGGCATCAAAGGTGCGCTGGCCCAGGGTGCCCGCCGGCAGCACCAGCAGGGGCGAGACATGCCCTTCTGCCTGGATGCGACGGGCCACTTCCTTGGCATCCCCTTCCGGGGAGAGGGAGAAGAAGAAGCGATCGGCGTGGTAGTCGACCTGATCCGGCTCGTTCAGCGCCAGTACCGGCAGCTGGGGATCCAGCGCCAGCAGGGCGGTGAGCTCACTCTTGAGCAGCGGGCCTATGATGAACTGGGCACCGTCAGCCACCGCCTGCTGATAGAGCTTGTCCATGGGCTGGGCGGCGGAGTCGTAGAAACGCAGGTCGGCCTGCAGACCGGCTTCCTTGTAGCCCACCATGATACCGTTGCGCAGGGTATTGCCGTGATTGGCCAGGTTGCCACTGAGGGGCAGGAAGACGGCAATTTGGCTGGGGGCGTAGCTGCCCTGGCCCTGATCCTTGATGTCGAGCGGTTGCTTGTCATGGGCCTGGCTCTGCCACAGGGCCAGGCCGGGATGATTGGGATAGGCCTGTTGCCAGGCTTGCAGCGCCTGGGTGAGGGCGTCGGGCTGGGCGCCCAGTTCGCTCACCAGGGCCGCCAGCTCGAACCAGCCGCTGGCGGTATCCGGGGCTGGCTTCTCCTCGTAGGCGCGCAGGGTGTCGGCGTTGTAGCCTTGCAGCAACTGCCAGATCTGCTGGCGGTTGGCATCCTGCTGGTCGGCCGGCAACAGGGCATCCAGCGCCGACAGACTCTGCACCGCCGCCAGCTTGTCGCCGTTATCCAGCAGCAGCTGGGCCTTGAGCTTGTGGTGATAGGCCAGGGTGGTGGCATCCAGGGGGCGCAGATCCAGATCTGCCAGGGCCACCAAGGCCGAGGCGGCATCAGCCTGACGTTGCAGCAAGGTGGCCTGCAGCAGCTTGTACTGGCTGCGCAGTCTGGGGGTGAAGGCCTCCTTGTCCAGCTGTTGCAGTATGGCCTGGGCCTGCTGCAGATCCCCGGCCTGGATCAGGCTGCGGCTGGCCAGCACCTGCCAGGCGAAGCGATCTGCCGGGCCGGATTGAGCCACCTGGGCCAGATACCAGTTGGCATCCTGGGTGAGGTCGGAGAAGGCGGGCGGTGCCGCCTGGGGCGTAACCTGGGTGCTGCCGGTACTGCCGGCGCAAGCGGTCAGCAGGAGACCGAGCAGGCTGGCCAGCAGGAATTGTGTTAGGCTGTGACGTTTCGTGACCCGGCTCAAGGTAATTCCTCAGTTCTTTATTTTGGGGATCCATTCAGTGGGCCCTAGTGTAAACGGGTCAATTTTGCGACACAAATCCTGATGAGGTATGCAGATGACAGAATCCTGCTGTCTTTACATAGTGCCCACCCCCATCGGCAACCTGGGGGACATCACCCAGCGGGCCGTCGAGGTGCTGGGCAAGGTGGATCTGGTGGCGGCGGAAGACACCCGCCACACCGGCATACTGCTCAGCCATCTGCAGATCCAGGTGCCCTTGCTGGCCCTACACGATCATAATGAGCAGCAGCGGGCCGAGCTGTTGATCGGCAAGATCCGCCAGGGGAAAAACGTGGCCCTGGTGTCCGATGCCGGCACCCCGCTCATCAGCGATCCTGGTTATCACCTGGTGACCCGCTGCCGGGAGGCGGGGGTTAACGTGGTGCCCCTGCCCGGCCCCTGTGCCGCCGTTACGGCGCTCAGTGCCGCCGGCTTGCCCACGGATCGTTTCGCCTTCGAGGGCTTCCTGCCGGCCAAGGAGAAGGCACGGGACGATCGCCTGCAGTCCCTGATCGACGAGCCCCGCACTCTGGTGTTTTACGAGTCGCCCCGCCGCCTGCTGGATACGGTCACTGCCATCGCCCGCCTGTATGGCCCGCGCCCCCTGGTGGTGGCCCGGGAGCTGACTAAGACCTTCGAGTCCTTCTACAGCCTGCCGGCCACCGAGATGGTGGCTTGGCTGGCGGCGGATGATAACCGTTGCCGGGGAGAGATAGTCCTGATGGTGGCGGCCGCCAGACCGGATCCCGAGGCGCTGCCCAGCGAGGCCCTGCGTACCCTGACCCTGCTGCAGCGGGAGTTGCCGCTGAAGAAGGCGGCGGCGCTGACCGCCGAGATCCACGGGGTGAAGAAAAATGCCCTGTATAAGTGGGCACTGGAGCAGGCGGATTGCGATGGGGCGGGAGAGTCCGTATAATCCGCCGCCGGAGTGGGTCGGACAATCGCCGCCCTGTCGTTGTACCCTAGGGTAGACGGGCAAGGGGGAGGAAAGTCCGGGCTCCATAGGGCAGGGTGCCAGGTAACTCCTGGGGGGCGTGAGCCCACGACCAGTGCAACAGAGAGCAGACCGCCGATGGCCCGCAAGGGATCAGGTAAGGGTGAAAGGGTGCGGTAAGAGCGCACCGCGCGGCTGGCAACAGTCCGTGGCACGGTAAACTCCACCCGGAGCAAGACCAAATAGGCTTCCATTGGCGCGGCCCGCGCTGGAGGCGGGTAGGTTGCTTGAGCCAGTTAGCGATGGCTGGCCTAGAGGAATGATTGTCACCGGGGCAACTCGGATACAGAACCCGGCTTACAGACCCACTCCCTTTTTTCCTGCACAAGGCGCCCTCGGGCGCCTTGTTGCGTTGAGCTACTGCTCGGCGACCGAGGGGTAGTACTGACCCATGTGGTACAGGTTGAACAGCTTGGCCAGTCGACCGCTCTTGAGCAGGCGCAGCATGCCTTCATCCCACTGCCTGGCCAGCTCCTCGCCCCGCAGGGTTTGGGCAAACACCGGATAGACCCGCAGCCAGCGCAGGAACTTGATGGTATAGCCGGGCAGGGGGCCCTGCTCGAACAGCACGCCGGCCCCCAGGTAGTAGCGATAGCGATCATGATTCAGCAGATCCATCGCCTTATCGTGATCATCCACCTCGAACCACTGCATGGGCACCCGTATGTACTTCTCGTAACCCCAGCCTCGTTGCCAGAGCACATTCTGGTTGCTCAGGCTCTGTTCGCCCTGCCAGTCGGCGGCCCATTGGTCCTGCATCAGCACGGAGACGTCATCGGCAAACATGGCGTAGCGGGGATAGCGCAGGTCGTCCACCTCCTGCTCGTAGACGCCCAGGGCCAGATCGCCGCCGCCATGGCGGACCATGTCCAGCGAGCGCTTGTAGGGCACGATATGGATGTTCAGCTGGTAGCCCAGGGGCTGATAGATCTCGCGCACCAGATCCAGGTAGAGGCCGCTGCCGTCGGTGGCGGTAAAGCTCTCCCACTCCTCGCTGTAGATCTGCAGGGGCTTGGCCTGCAGAGTCAGGGGCAACAGTAGGCTGGCAAGCATCAGGAGGCGGGTTAGCAACATCGTTTACTCTCTGGCGGTATGAGGTGCCGTCAATCGGAACCAATGGCTTTCATTTTAGTCTTTCGAGCCGGGGCGCGCGTCGGGATCCTGGGCAAGAGTGAGCCGGATCCCAATACGGTAGATTGCTCATTTTTTGTATAGCGCTGATATTCAGCGCCTTTTATCAGATAGTCCCACAACTGGCGAGAAAAAGCCGCCACTGGCCGCCTTAGCTCCCTTGCATTGGCCTGGGGGCATCCTTACACTCTTGCGTGGGGAAAAGTGGTGATAAGTGGCAATTTGTAGATCAATGGGGATGCAACGGCATGCTGCGTGGGGCTCACGCCATCGCCCTGGACGGTAAGGGGCGCTTGGCGATTCCGACCAAGTTTCGAGACTGGCTGCGCGAAGAGTGCGACGGCCAGCTGGTCTGCACCATCGACATCAACCATCCCTGTCTGCTGCTTTACCCCCTGCCCGAATGGGAAGAGATAGAAAGAAAACTCAAGGCCCTCTCCAGCATGCAGCCGGCCGAGCGCCGCCTGCAACGCCTGCTGCTGGGGTATGCCAGCGAATGCGAGCTGGATGGCAATGGCCGGGTGCTGCTGTCGGCCCCCTTGCGTCAGCACGCCGGGCTGGACAAGCAGGTGATGCTGGTGGGGCAGCTGAATAAATTTGAACTCTGGAGCGAGGCCCGCTGGCTGCAGCAGGTGGCGGACGATCTCTCGGTCTTGCCCGACACTGATACCCTTGGCTCCGAGCGACTACGGGATTTTTCACTGTAATCATGGAACAGCAATTTTCTCACGCGACCGTCCTGTTGGAAGAGGCCGTGGCGGGTTTGGCGATCCGCCCCGACGGCATCTATGTGGACGGCACCTTCGGGCGGGGCGGCCACTCCCGGCTCATTCTTTCCCGGCTGGGGCCCCAGGGGCGCCTGCTGGCCATCGACCGGGATCCTCTGGCCATCGCCACTGCCCGGCAGATCGAGGATCCGCGCTTCGAGATCATCCCCGGGGCCTTCTCTGGGCTGGCCGGTTACCTGGCCGAGCGTGGCCTCACCGGCCGGGTGGACGGCCTGCTGCTGGATCTGGGGGTCTCCTCGCCGCAGCTGGATGACGCCGAGCGGGGCTTTAGCTTCATGAAGGACGGTCCGCTGGATATGCGCATGGATCCCACGACCGGCATCAGCGCCGCCGACTGGCTGGCCAAGGCGGAAGAAGAAGACATCGCCTGGGTACTGAAGACCTTCGGCGAAGAGAAATTCGCCCGCAAGATAGCCAGGGCCATAGTCCACGATCGCGGGCAGACCCCCTTCACCCGCACCCGCCAGTTGGCGGAGATGATTGCCCGGGTCAGCCCCTCCCGGGAGAAGCACAAGCACGCGGCCACCCGCAGCTTCCAGGCCATTCGCATCTACATCAACTCAGAACTGGAAGAGGTGGAGCGGGCACTGGAAGGCGCCTTGACGGTGCTGGCCCCGGCCGGTCGCCTGGCGGTGATCAGCTTCCACTCCCTGGAGGACCGCATCGTCAAACAGTTTATCCGCCGGCAGGAAAAGGGGCCCGAAGTGCCCCATGGCCTGCCGCTCACCGAGGCCCAGCTGGCGGTTGGCCGCAAGCTCAAGTCCGTGGGCCGGGCCATCATGCCCTCCGATGAGGAGGTGGCCCGCAACCCCCGTTCCCGCAGTTCCGTGTTGCGGGTGGCCGAGCGCTTGCCGGAGCAGGACGCATGAGTCGGCGCGACGGGCTGGCCTGGGAGATTGGCCGGGATCTGGGCCGGCACAAGTTTCAACTGTTGCTGCTGCTGTCGATCCTGGCCTCGGCCATGACGGTGATAGTGGTGACCAACATGACCCGCGGCCTGACCTCCAGCCAGAACGAGCTGTTGGATGAGCGGGATCAGTTTGATATCGAGTGGCGACACCTGCTGCTGGAACAGAACGCGCTGGCCGAGCATTCCCGGGTCAGCGAAATAGCACGGGAGCGGCTGCAGATGCAGCGGCCTTCCCCCTTGAAGGAACGCATCGTCAACCTGCCATGAAAGCGAAAGTGAAAAAAAGCGCACCCACATTGGCCGCCTGGCGGTTTGGTGCCCTCTTGCTGTTCATTGGCCTGGCCTTCGTCGGCCTGGTGGCCCGGGCTGCCTGGATCCAGGTGATCGAGCCGGATCGGCTGCGGCATGAGGGGGATCTGAGATCCCTGCGCACCACCGCCGACCCGGAAGCCCGCGGCATGATCCTCGATCGCAACGGCGAGGAGCTGGCGGTGTCGGTCCCCGTGGTCGCCGTCTGGGCGGATCCCAAACAGGTGCATGAGTCTGGCAGCCTGGACAATCAGCGGGCCTGGCAGGCCCTGGCGGACGTGCTGGGGCTGGAGATGGCCGATCTCACCGGGCGGATCGCCAACCCCAAGCGCCGCTTCGTCTACCTGCAGCGCCAGGTGACGGCCTCGGTGGCCGAGTACATCAACAAGTTGCGCCTGCCCGGCGTCTTCCTGCGCCAGGAGTCCCGCCGCTATTACCCCGCCGGTGAGATCAGCGCCCACATGGTGGGCATGACCAACATCGATGGCTCCGGCATCGAAGGGGTGGAGCGCACCTACAACCAGTGGCTGAGTGGCACGCCGGCCGAGCGCAAGGTGCGCAAGGATCGCAACGGCCGGGTCATCGAGGAGATGGGCCTGGTCAAGGAGGGTAAGAAGGCCAACAACCTGCAGCTGAGCGTCGATCAGCGGCTGCAATCCCTGGCCTACCGCTCCTTGAAGTATGCCACCGAGCTGAACAAGGCCACCTCCGGCTCATTGGTGCTGCTGGATGTGACCACGGGCGAGGTGCTGGCCATGGCCAACTCCCCCTCCTACAACCCCAACAACCGCGGCCAGTACCAGGGCTTTCGCGCCCGTAACCGCGCCCTGACCGATACCTACGAGCCGGGCTCCACCTTGAAGCCCCTGGTGGCGGTGAGCGCCCTGAGCCATAAGGCGGTCAATTGGACCGAGGTGTTCGACACTCGCAGCTTCAGCATCGGTGGCAAGCGGGTCACCGACAGCCACAAGATGAATCAGGGCACCCTGGCGGACATCCTCAAATACTCCTCCAACATCGGCATGGCGCACATCGCCCTGCGGATGCAGCCTCAGGACATTCTGGAGACCTTGAACCTGTTCGGCCTGGGTCTGCAACCCGGCACCGGCCTCATCGGAGAAAGCGGCGGCATGCTGCCCCTGCGTACCCGCTGGTCCGATATCGAACGGGCCACCCTGGGCTTCGGTTACGGCCTGCGGATCACCCCGCTGCAGCTGGCCGCCGCCTATGCCACCCTGGCGCGCAAGGGCGTCCGTAAGCCGGTCTCCATCCTCAAGGTCAGCGAGCCGCCCGCCGGCGAGCAGGTGATCGATCCGGCCATCGCCGAGCAGGTGGTGCTGAGCCTGGAGTCAGTGGTGGAGCGCGGTGGTACCGGCACCAAGGCGGAAGTGCCGGGCTACCGGGTGGCGGGCAAGACAGGGACCGCCAAGGTGGCGGTGGCCGGCGGCTATGGTAACGACTATGTGGGTACCTTCGTCGGTCTGGCGCCCGTCTCCAACCCGCGCTTTGTCATGGTGGTGGTGATCAACGAACCCAAGGGGGACGCCTACTACGGCGGCTCCGTGGCGGGCCCGACCTTCGCCGAGGTGATGGCCGCTGCCCTGCAACTGTATAATGTGCCGCCCGATGCCCTGCCGGTTCCGGAAGGGGAGCGGGTCAGTCTTGCCCGTCAGGAGGTTAAAGTTGTCCCTCACACTTGACGCACTGCTCAAGCCATTTTCGCTGGTCGCCCCGGTTGTGCCGCTGCGTCAGCTCACTCTCGACAGCCGGGCGGTACAGCCCGGCGATCTGTTTATTGCCTTGAACGGCCATCAGCTGGATGGTCGTCGCTTCATCCCCGATGCCGTGGCCCGTGGTGCCGCGGCCGTGCTGTTTGAGGGGGGCGATGATTTCGCACCGGCTCCCCAGGCGATACCCCAGTTGGCCATGGCGGATCTGCCCCGTCAGCTCAGTGCCCTGGCCGGCCGCTTCTATGGTGAACCTGCCAGCCAGTTGCAGCTGGTCGGCGTCACCGGCACCAACGGTAAGAGCACCACCACCCAGCTCATCGCCCAGTGGCGCAGCCTGCTGGGCGGCACCGCCGGGGTCATGGGCACCCTGGGCAATGGCCTGTTCGGCCAGCTGACCCCCAGCGAAAACACCACCGCCAGCGCCCTGGCCATCCAGCAGACCCTGGCGGATCTGCTGGGGCAGGGAGCGGATCTGGTGGCCATGGAGGTCTCCTCCCACGGCCTGGTGCAGCACCGCGTGGCGGCTCTGCCCTTCTCCGTGGCCCTGTTCACCAACCTGAGCCGGGATCACCTGGACTACCACGGCGACATGGCCAGCTATGCGGCGGCCAAACGGCGGCTGTTCAGCCAGGTGGCGGCCCATGACAGCGTGATCAACCGGGATGACGCCGTGGGGGCCCAGTGGTTGGCCGAGATGCCACAGGCCGTGGCCTTCGGCATGGGCGACTGGCAGCCAGAGCCGGGACGGCGTTTCCTCCAGGTGGTGTCTACCGAATTCAGTGAGCGAGGACTCACTGCGCGGATTACTTCCTCCTGGGGGAATGGTGTATTATCCGCGCCCTTGCTGGGACGTTTTAACGTCGCCAACCTGCTGGGGGCCCTGGGCTGCCTGTTGGTGCTGGGCTATGACCTCAAGGCCCTGCTGGCCACGGCGCCGCAGCTGAGCCCGGTGACCGGCCGCATGGAGTGTTTCGGCGGCGGTAGCCAGCCCCTGGTGGTGGTGGATTATGCTCACACCCCGGACGGCCTGGAGCAGGCCCTGCTGGCGGCGCGCCTACATTGCCGCGGGCGCCTCTGGTGCCTGGTGGGCTGTGGCGGGGATAGGGACAATGGCAAGCGCCCCCTGATGGCGGCCATCGGCGAGCGGCTCAGCGATCGGCTGATCCTTACCGATGACAACCCCAGAAACGAGGATCCAGCCGTCATCATGGCGCAGATGCAGGCGGGCCTGCAGCGGCCCGAGGCGGCCCAGGTGATCCACTCCCGCGCCGAGGCTATCCGTCTTGCCTTGGACGAGGCCGCCGCCGGCGATCTGGTGCTGGTGGCCGGCAAGGGACACGAAGACTATCAGATTATCGGAAAGCAAAAGATGCCCTATAGCGACCGTGATACCGTCCGTCAGCTGTTGGAGGTGCGGTCATGATCCCCTTGAATTTGCAGGCGATCGCCGAGGCCCTGGATGCCACCCTGGTGGGGGATGACCTCACCATTCACAGCGTCACCACAGACAGCCGCAAGCTGGTGCCGGGCGGCCTGTTCGTCGCCCTGGTGGGGGACAAGTTTGACGGCCATGACTTCTGTGCCCAGGTGGCGGCCGCCGGTGCCGGCGCCCTGCTGGTCTCCCAGCACCAGCCGGAGCTGGCCTGCCCGCAACTGCTGGTGGAAGACACCCGCTACGCCCTGGGGCTGTTGGGGCGTCTGGTGCGTGAACGGCTGCATCCCAAGGTGCTGGCCATCACCGGCAGCTGTGGCAAGACCACGGTCAAGGAGATGTGTGCCGCCATCCTGGCTCAGCGCGGTGAGGTGCTGGCCACCCAGGGTAACCTCAACAACGAGATTGGCGTGCCCCTGACCCTGCTGCGGCTCACCGCCGAGCACCGCTATGCGGTGATGGAGCTGGGCGCCAACCATCCGGGTGAAATCGCCTGGACCACCAGTCTGGCCAAGCCGGATGTGGCCCTGATCAACAACGTGGCGGCGGCGCACCTGGAGGGGTTTGGCTCCCTGCACGGCGTGGCCATGGCCAAGTCGGAAATCTTCAACGGCCTGCCGGACAAGGGCATGGCCATCGTCAATGCCGACAGCGAATTCTTCGGCTACTGGCAGCACGATCTGCCCTACCTGACCAGCTTCGGCCTGACCAATCCGGTGGCGGACTTCCAGGCCAGAGACATACGGCTGGATGCCCTGGGCCGGGCCAGCTTTACCCTGGTCTGTCCTCTGGGTGAAGTAGAGATTCAACTGGTGCTACCCGGTCGGCACAATGTGGCCAATGCCCTGGCGGCGGCGGCTGCCACTCAGGCCCTGGGGCTCTCGCTGGACGAGATCGCTCAAGGGTTGGCGCAGATGGCGCCGGTGAAGGGCCGGACCTGCATGACCCAGTTGCCGGGCCTGACCCTGATCGACGACACCTACAACGCCAGCGTGGAGTCCGTGCTGGCGGCCATCGATCTGCTGGCCGGCTTGCCGGGCTACCGGGTGCTGGCCTTTGGTGACATGGGCGAGCTGGGTCAGGAGGCGCCGAGCCTACACCACAAGGTGGGAGAGCACGCCAAGGCCCGCGGCCTGGACGCCGTGCTGACGGTGGGCCCCTTGTCGGCCCTGACCGCCGAGGCGGCCGGTGGCCGGCACTTTGCCGACAAGGCGAGCCTGTGTCAGGCCCTGGCCGACATGGCAGAACAACAATCCCAGTTGACCCTCTTGGCCAAGGGGGCGCGCAGCTCCCGCATGGAAGAGGTCATCGAGTTCATGAAGCAATTGAAGGAGCGGGCATGCTAGTCTGGCTGGCTGAGGCGCTTACGCCCTATATCTCTTTATTCAACGTGGTGGGCTACCTCACCTTCCGCGCCATCATGGCCATTCTCACCGCCCTGGGCATCGCCCTGTGGGTGGGGCCCCATGTGATCCGTCGTCTGCAGCTGCTGCAGATCGGTCAGGTGGTGCGCCATGACGGTCCCGAGTCCCATTTCAGCAAGCGCGGCACCCCCACCATGGGTGGCGTGATGATACTGTTTGCCATCGCCGTCTCCGTGCTGCTGTGGGCCAAGCTCTCCAACCCCTATGTCTGGGTGGTACTGTTTGTGCTGGTGAGCTTTGGTGCCATCGGCTTCGTAGATGACTACCGCAAGGTGGTGCGCAAGAACACCAAGGGCCTCATCGCCCGCTGGAAGTACTTCTGGCAGTCCGCCGCCGCCCTGGCGGTGGGTATCTTCCTGTTCAGCACCGCCACCGCCGATGCCCAGACCCAGCTGGTGGTGCCCTTCTTCAAGGGCTTCATGCCGGTGCTGGGGCTGCTGTTCATCCCCCTGGTCTATTTCGTGATTGTCGGCTCCTCCAATGCGGTGAACCTCACCGACGGCCTGGATGGTCTGGCCATCATGACCACCGTCATGGTGGCGGCGGGCTTTGCCCTGGTGGCCTGGGCCACCGGCAACGTCAACTTCGCCAATTACCTGCACATTCCCTATGTGGTGTACGCCTCCGAGCTGGTGGTGGTCTGTACCGCCATCGTCGGCGCCGGGCTGGGCTTTCTCTGGTTCAACACCTACCCGGCCCAGGTGTTCATGGGGGACGTGGGCTCCCTGGCCCTGGGGGCCCTGCTGGGGGTCATCGCCGTGCTGCTTCGCCAGGAGTTTCTGCTGGTGATCATGGGCGGCGTGTTCGTGATGGAAACCGTCTCGGTGATCCTGCAGGTGGGCTCCTTCAAGCTGCGGGGTCAGCGCATCTTCCGCATGGCACCCATTCACCACCACTACGAACTCAAGGGCTGGCCGGAGCCACGGGTGATAGTTCGCTTCTGGATCATCACACTGGTGCTGGTACTGGTGGGTCTCGTCACCCTCAAGTTGAGATAAGGACAGGCACATGGCCAAGGTCGTCATCATAGGACTGGGCAAGACGGGACTCTCCTGCGTGGCGTATTTTCTCGCCCGTGGCGTGACGCCCACAGTGCTGGACACCCGTGCCCTGCCGCCGGGCCGTGATGCCCTGCCGGCCCAGGTGGCGCTGCATTGTGGTCCGCTGGATGCCGCCCTGCTCTGCCAGGCCGATCTTATCGTCGCCAGCCCGGGCATCGCCCTGGCCACTCCGGCCCTGCGTGCCGCTGCCGAGGCGGGAGTGGAGATCATCGGTGACATCGAACTGCTGGCCCGGGAGGCCAAGGCCCCCGTGGTGGCCATCACAGGCTCCAACGGCAAGAGTACCGTCACCACGCTGGTGGGTGAGATGGCCGCCGAGGCCGGACTCAAGGTCGGGGTCGGCGGCAACATCGGCACCCCGGCGCTGGACTTGCTCAAGACGCCGGCCGATCTCTATGTGCTGGAGCTCTCCAGCTTCCAGCTGGAGACCACCTATAGCCTCAAGCCGGCCGTGGCCACCATCTTGAACCTCAGCGAAGACCACCTGGATCGCTACGACGGCACGGCCGGTTACCTGGCCGCCAAGCAGCGCATCTTCCTGGGAGCGCAGAAGGTACTGGTGAACCGGGACGATGCTGCCACCCTGCCGCCGGATGGCGAACTCTGGAGCTCGTTTGGCCTGGATGATCAGGCCTATGGCCGTGTCATGCACGATGGCGAGCTGTGGCTGGCGGTGGCCGGCGAGCCCGTGCTGCCGGTCAGTGCTCTGCGCATAGTGGGTGCTCACAACCAGGCCAACGCCCTGGCGGCCATGGCGCTGTGCGACGCCGTGGGGATCCCGCGGGACGCCCAGCTGGCGGTGCTGCGCCGCTTCAGCGGCCTGCCGCACCGCTGCCAGTTTGTCGCCGAGAAGGGCGGGGTGCGCTGGATCAATGATTCCAAGGCCACCAACGTCGGCTCGACCCTGGCGGCGGTGGCCGGCGTGCAGGAAGGCGTCCAGGGCCGGCTGTGGCTCATCGCCGGTGGCCAGGGCAAGGGTCAGGATTTCGCCCCGGTGGGGGCTCTGCTGGGCCAGCAGGTGCACCAGATGTTTTGCTATGGCCAGGACGGCGCCCTACTGGCCGGCTTGGGGCCGCAGACCGAGCAGGTGGCGGATCTGGTGGCCGCCGTGGCCCGGGCCGCCGAGCTGGCCGAGCCTGGCGACTGGGTGCTGCTGGCACCGGCCTGCGCCAGCCTGGATCAGTTCAAGAACTTCGAACAGCGCGGTGAGTGTTTTGCCGCCTTGGTGGAGGCCCTATGAGCTGGTTCAAGCGCCTCGGTGCCATCACCTGGAACTGGCTGATGCCCAATCGCGCCAGTACCTACGATCGGCAGTTGCTGGTGCTGGTGGTCAGCCTGATGATGTTCGGCCTGGTGATGGTGGCGTCGGCCTCCATCACCGAAGGGCTTTCCCTGCGCAACGACGCCTTCTTCTTCGTCAAGCGCCACCTGCTGTTTCTGTTGCTGTGCCTGCTGATCGGTGTCGGTTGCCTGCAGATCCCGGTGAAACAGTGGCAGGAGTGGAGCGGCCCGCTGTTGTTGTTCTCCCTGCTGATGCTGCTGGCCACCCTGGCGGTGGGACACAGCGTCAACGGCGCCAAGCGCTGGATCGGTTTCGGCCCCCTGAACCTGCAACCGGCGGAAACCGCTAAGTTTGTGGTGATCACCTACATGGCCGGCTACCTGGTGCGGCGCAGTGACGAGGTGCGGGCCCAGTGGATGGGCTTCATCAAGCCACTGGCGGTGGTGTTCTGCCTGTCGGCCCTGTTGCTGGCCCAGCCGGATCTGGGTTCCGTGGTGGTGCTGTTCGTCTCCACCCTGGGGCTGCTGTTTATCGGCGGCGCCCGCCTGTTCCAGTTCATCGCCATGATCCTCATGGGGGTGGCGGCCCTGGTGGCGCTGATCCTGTTTGAACCCTACCGGATGCGCCGGGTGACCTCCTTCCTCGACCCCTGGGCAGATCCCTTCGGCAGCGGCTACCAGCTGACCCAGTCCCTGATGGCCTTCGGCCGCGGCGGCTTCTGGGGCCAGGGGCTGGGTAACTCGGTACAGAAGCTCGAATACCTGCCAGAAGCTCACACCGACTTCGTGGTGGCCATCCTGGGGGAGGAGCTGGGCTTCTTCGGCATCCTGGTGGTGCTGGCCTTGCAGCTGGCCCTGGCCCTGAAGGCGCTGCAGATAGGTCGCACGGCCCTCAAGCAGGGCAAGCTGTTTGCCGGCTATCTGGCCTCGGGGATCGGCATCTGGTTCAGCTTTCAGACCGTGGTGAACGTGGGCGCGGCTGCCGGCATGCTGCCCACCAAGGGCCTGACCCTGCCGCTGGTGAGTTACGGCGGCTCCAGCCTCATTGCCATGGGCATCGGCGTGGCTGTGCTGTTGCGGATCGATTACGAGCAGCGCCAAGAGAGTGTTCAGGCGCGACTGAAGGTGGATGCATGAGCAAGACGCTGCTGGTGATGGCGGGTGGTACCGGGGGCCATGTGTTCCCCGGACTGGCGGTGGCCCACGAGCTGCAACAGGCCGGCTGGCAAGTCCACTGGCTGGGGACCGCGGATCGCATGGAGGCCCAGTTGGTGCCGGCCCATGGCTATCCCATCCACTTCATCGATATCCAGGGGGTGCGGGGCAATGGCGTGAAGCGCCTGCTGGCGGCACCGTTTCGCATCATCAAGGCCGTGTGGCAGGCCCGCCGGGTGATCCGCCGCTTGCAACCGGATTTGGTGATGGGCATGGGCGGTTTTGCCGCTGGCCCCGGCGGCCTGGCCGCCTGGCTGAGTGGCAAGCCGCTGCTGATTCACGAGCAGAATGCCGCCGCCGGCATGACCAACCGCCTGTTGGCCCGGCTGTCCCGCTTCGTGCTGCAGGGCTTCGCCGGCGCCTTCCCCGAGTCGGCCAAGACGCTGGTGGTGGGCAACCCGGTGCGTGCCGAGGTGATGGCGGTGGGGGCGATCCGTGACTATCGCCCCGTGCAGGACAGGCCGCTGCGGGTGCTGATCCTGGGGGGGAGTCTGGGGGCCCGGCCGCTCAACGAGCGGGTGCCCGGCGCACTGGCTTCGCTGCCGGTGGCGATTCGCCACCAGGCTGGTCGCGGCCATGCCGAGGCGGTGCGCGCCGCCTATGAGCAGGTCGGCCGGCGAGATGTGCTGGTGAGCGAATTTATTCAGGACATGGCCGAGGCCTACGCCTGGGCGGATCTGGTGATCTGCCGGGCCGGTGCCCTGACGGTGGCGGAACTGGCGGCCGCCGGACTGCCGGCCATCTTCGTGCCACTGCCCCATGCGGTGGATGATCACCAGACCCACAATGCCCGCAGCCTCACCGAGCGCGGTGCGGCGGTATTGATGCCCCAGGCGACCTTGAGCGCCGAGGCGTTGGCGGCCCAGGTGCGGCAGTGGGACGAGAATCGAGTGCAGCTGGTCCAGATGGGCCGGCTGGCGCGGGAAGCGGCCATTCTGGATGCGACAGCCAGGGTGGTCAGCATCTGCCGGCAAGTGACCGGCGAGAAGAAACAGGATTGAGCGTTAGCATGACAAAGGTAGAACTGGCCAAACTCAGAACCATGATCCCGGAAATGCGCCGGGTGCGCCGCATTCATTTCATCGGCATCGGTGGCGCCGGCATGGGGGGCATCGCCGAGGTGCTGGCCAACGAGGGTTATGAGATCAGCGGTTCCGACATCGCCAGCAATGGGGTGACCGAGCGGCTGGCCTCGCTAGGGGCCACCATCTTCATCGGCCATCAGGCGGCCCAGGTCAAGGGTGCCAGCGTGGTGGTGGTGTCCACCGCCATTCACGGCGACAACCCGGAAATTCAGGCGGCCCATGAATTGCGCATTCCCGTGGTGCGCCGGGCCGAGATGCTGGCGGAGCTGATGCGCTACCGCCACGGCATCGCCATCGCCGGGACCCACGGCAAGACCACCACCACCAGCCTGGTGGCCAGCATCTATGCCGAAGCTGGACGCGACCCGACCTTCGTCATCGGCGGCCTGCTCAACAGCGCCGGCACCAATGCCCGTCTGGGGTCTGGCCGTTACCTGATCGCCGAGGCGGACGAGAGCGACGCCTCCTTCCTGCACCTGCAGCCCATGGTTTCCATCGTCACCAATATCGAGGCGGACCACATGGACACCTATGGTGGCGACTTCAGCAAGCTCAGAGGCACCTTCCTGGAGTTTCTGCACAACCTGCCGTTCTACGGGCTGGCGGTGGTCTGCGTGGATGACCCCGTGATCAAGGGCATGCTGCCGGAGATCGGCCGCGCCTGTATCACCTATGGCTACGGCGACGAGGCGGATCTGCAGGTGCTGGACTTCGTGCAGGAGGGCAACCACAGCCGCTTTCGGGTCAGACGGCCCGATGGCTCCGTGTTGCCGGTTCAATTGAATCTGCCAGGCAGGCATAATGCCCTCAATGCCGCGGCGGCCATCGCGGTGGCCAGCGAGGACGGCATCGAAGACGAGGCCATAGTCGCGGCACTGGCCCGCTTCGAAGGGGTGGGGCGGCGTTTCCAGCACTACGGCGAGTTCGAAACCGGCCGCGGTAAGGTGATGCTGGTGGACGATTACGGCCACCACCCCAGCGAGGTGCGGGTGACCATCAATGCGGTGCGCGCCGGCTGGCCGGAGAAGCGGCTGGTGATGGTCTTCCAGCCCCACCGCTACACCCGTACCCGGGATCTGTACGACGACTTTGCCGAGGTGCTGTCCAAGGTGGATGCCCTGATCCTGCTGGATGTGTATGCCGCTGGCGAGGATCCGATTCCCGGGGCGGATGGCCGCGCCTTGTGCCGTTCCATCCGGCAGCGCGGTCAGCTGGATCCTGTGTTTGTGGCCACGCCGGCCGAGGTGCCGGCGGTGCTGGCCGAACTGTTGGCCGACGGCGACATGGTGTTGACCCAGGGGGCCGGTAACGTGGGGGCCCTGTGTCGCCAGCTGGCCGAACTGCAGCTGGATTGCGACAAGATGAAGGCCGGCGTGTAACGCCGGTGGACATTTGCCGCGGCGGCTGTGGATAAAGCGCAAATTTTCGCGCTCCAGGCGGGCTTGGCGGTTTTGTCCGGTCGAAGGGGCTGGCTATAATGTCCCACTTGCCTGCAGGGGTCTGTGGGCGTGGTTTGATAGGTGATGTCTGGCTCGATGGCATTTTATTTGGATTGGCGGCTGCCGCATGCAGCGATGAGACCCTAAATGGAACAGATGTCGCCGCGTACCCGAGGTGAGTTCCTGTTCGGGTTGCTGTTTTTTGTCGCCGTGGTGTTTGGCCTCTCCCGCGCCTTCTTGGATGTGCATCGGGGGCTGTTCGAACAGGATCTGGTTCCGGTGAGCGGCCTGGTGGTGCAGGGTGAGCTGGAATATGTCACCCGGGAAGATGTCCGCGCGGCATTGCAGGATGATCCGGCGCTGAACAACTTCTTCACCCTGGATGTGAACGAGGTGCAGCAGCGGATAGAGGGCCTGCCCTGGGTGCATCGGGTGTCGGTGCGCAAGCGTTGGCCGGCTCTGCTGTATGTGTACCTGGTGGAGAAGACGCCAAGAGCCCACTGGGGCGAGGATCGGCTGTTGAGCGACCGGGGCGATATCTTCACGGCGCCCCTGGAGCGGCTCAAGCAGCCCCTGGTGACCCTCTCAGGCCCAGATACCATGGCAGATCGGGTGTGGGAACAATATCAGCAGTTCCAGCGTCTGCTGGGGCTCAATGGATACAAGGTGGCGGCGCTGCATCTGACGGAGCGCCACGCCTGGGAAGTGCAGTTGGCCGATGGACCCTGTCTCAAACTGGGACGTGGCGACACCCTGGTCCGTCTGCAGCGGTTTATTGACGTGTACCCCTTGATGGCGGAGCGGGAGAAGATGGCTTACATCGATCTGCGCTACGACACCGGGGTCGCGGTGGGTTGGAAAGCGAGCGAAGGGACTGGTAATGACCAAGACCACAGATAGAAATCTGATCGTCGGACTGGATATCGGCACCACCAAGGTGGCCGTGCTGGTCGGTGAAGTGTTGCCAGATGGGGAGATCAACATCGTTGGCCTGGGCACCCATGCCGCTCGCGGCATGGACAAGGGCGGTGTCAACGATCTGGAGTCCGTGGTCAAATCCCTGCAGCGCGCAGTGGACGAGGCGGAGATGATGGCCGATTGCCATATCTCCACCGTGTTCCTGGGGATCTCCGGCCGGCACATCGAGTGCCGCAACGAGAAGGGCATGGTGCCCATCTCAGACGAGGAGGTGACCCAGGAGGATGTGGATAACGTCATCCATACCGCCAAGTCGGTGCGCCTGCCCGAGGAGCACAGGGTGCTGCACGTGCTGCCCCAGGAGTACTCCATCGATTACCAGGAAGGGATCAAGAACCCCATCGGCCTGTCCGGGGTGCGGATGGGGGCCAAGGTGCACCTGATCACCTGCCACAACGACATGGCCCGCAACATCGAGAAGTGTGTGGAGCGGGTGGGCCTCAAGGTGGATCAGCTGATCTTCTCGGCCCTGGCCTCCAGCTATGCGGTACTGACCGAGGACGAGAAGGAGCTGGGTGTCTGTGTGGTGGACATCGGCAGTGGCACCATGGATCTGGCGGTGTTCACCGGTGGCGCCCTGCGCTTCACCAAGGTGATCCCCTATGCCGGCAACGCGGTCACCAGCGACATCGCCTATGCCTTCGGCACGCCACCCGTGGATGCCGAGGCCATCAAGGTGCGCTATGGCTGCGCCCTGGGCCGCCTGGTCAGCAAGGAAGACACCATAGAGGTGCCCAGCGTGGGCGGTCGTCCGGCCCGTAGTTTGCAAAGACAAACTCTGGCGGAGGTGATCGAGCCCCGCTACAGCGAGCTCTTGGGCATGGTGCACGATGAGCTGCAGCGGGTACAAAACGAATTGCGGGCCCAGGGGGTCAAGCACCAACTGGCGGCCGGGGTGGTACTCACCGGCGGCGCGGCGCAGATCGAGGGTATCGTCGAGTGTGCCGAACAGATTTTCCAGAGCCAGGTCCGGGTGGGGGAACCCATGAACGTGCGGGGCCTGACGGATTACGTGCAGGCACCGGCGTTTTCCACCGCGGTGGGCCTGTTGCAGTACGGCAAGATGCATCAGGGCATGGGCGTGCGTGATGCATCGGTGAAGACCAGTGTGGGGGGCCTGTTCAAGCGGCTGAGCACCTGGTTGCGTGGCGAATTTTAATTTTTGCGATGACAGCAAAAACAGTGCGGAGAGATAAACATGTTTACGTTTGAACCGGTAGGTAGCCAAGGAGACGACGCCGTCATCAAAGTGATCGGGGTCGGGGGTGGCGGCGGCAATGCCGTCGAGCACATGGTTCGTCAAAGCATCGAAGGCGTCCACTTCATCGCCATCAATACCGATGCCCAGGCGCTGCGCAACTCGGGCGCCGAGTCCACGGTCCAGATTGGTGGCAACATCACCAAGGGGCTGGGAGCAGGGGCCAACCCGGATATCGGCCGTGAGGCCGCGCTGGAAAACCGTGATGACATCCGGCAGATGCTGGAAGGCTCCGACATGGTGTTCATCGCTGCCGGCATGGGCGGTGGCACCGGGACTGGCGCCGCACCCGTGGTGGCCGAGGTGGCCAAGGAGCTGGGCATCCTGACCGTGGCCGTGGTCACCAAGCCGTTCAATTTCGAGGGCAAGAAGCGGATGAGCTATGCCCTGCAGGGGATCGACGAGCTGTCCAAGCACGTAGACTCCCTGATCACCATCCCCAACGACAAGCTGCTGAAGGTGCTGGGTCGAGGCGTCAGCCTGCTGGATGCCTTCAAGGCCGCCAACGATGTGCTGCTGGGCGCCGTGCAGGGAATCGCCGAGCTCATCACCCGTCCTGGCCTCATCAACGTCGACTTTGCCGACGTCCGCACCGTGATGCGCGAGATGGGGACGGCCATGATGGGTACCGGTATCGCCCGTGGCGATGACCGTGCCGAAGAAGCCGCCGAGAAGGCCATCTCCAGCCCGCTGCTGGAAGACGTGGATCTGGCCGGGGCCCGCGGCATCCTGGTGAACATCACCGCCGGCATGGATGTGACCATGGAAGAGTTCGAGACCGTGGGTAACGCGGTCAAGGCCTTCGCTTCCGAAAACGCCACCGTGGTGGTGGGGGCGGTCATCGACCCGAACCTGGAAGACGAACTGCGGGTGACCGTGGTGGCCACCGGGATTGGCAACGAGCGCAAGCCGGAGATCACCCTGGTGAAGACCGCCCAGAAGGCCGAGCCGCCGCGCCCCCGTCCGTTCGACAACCCGCTGCCGCGGTTTGAAGATCGGCCGTCCCAGACGGCGGTGAATGCCGAGCCGGTACAGGCCCGCAGCGAGCCGGATTACCTGGATATCCCGGCCTTCCTGCGCAAGCAGGCGGACTAGGTTAGCCTATTGAGACTGATTAGCCTTTAAGCTACAGTTGTGTTACCATGCGCGCCCTGGGATGGTCTGACCTCCTGGCTGATTGAGGTAACCCTATGATTAAACAGAGAACACTCAAGAAAAGCGTTCATGCTACCGGCGTGGGTCTGCACTCGGGCCGCAAGGTTTCATTGACCTTCCGCCCTGCCCCCGTCAACACGGGCATCGTCTATGTGCGCACCGACCTGTCGCCTGCCGTAGAGATCAAGGCCCAGGCCGGTTTGGTGCGTGACACCATGCTGTGCACCGCCTTGGTGAATGAGGCGGGCACCCGTGTGGCTACCGTGGAGCATTTGTCTGCCGCCCTGGCCGCACTGGGTATCGACAATCTGTTTATCGAAGTGGATGCCCCCGAGATCCCTGTGATGGATGGCAGTGCCCATCCCTTCCTCTATCTGCTGCAATCCGGCGGCATCGATGAGCAGACGGCTGCCAAGCAGTTCCTGCGCATCAAGAAGCCGGTGCGGGTGGAGGATGGCGACAAGTGGGCCGAGTTTCTGCCTTATAACAAGGGCTTCCGCCTGGACTTGCAGATCGACTTCCGCCATCCGGTGTTTGATGGTCAGAACCAGCATCTGGTGATGGAGTTCTCAGGTAGCCGTTTCCTCAAGGAGATCAGCCGTGCTCGAACCTTCGGTTTCATGAAGGACATCGAGTACCTGCACTCCCAGAATCTGGCCCTGGGTGGCAGCCTGGAAAACGCCGTCGTTCTGGACGAGTACCGGGTGCTGAACGAGGAAGGCCTGCGCTACGAGGATGAATTCGTCAAGCACAAGTTGCTGGATGCCGTGGGTGATCTCTACATGTGCAACCACAGCATCCTGGGTGAGTTCCGCGCCTACAAGACGGGCCACGCGGTGAACAACCTGTTGCTGCGCACCCTGCTGGCCGATGCAGAGGCTTGGGAACTGGTGACCTTCGAGACCGAGCGCGCCCGCTCGCCCATCCGCTACATGGATACACAACTGGCCCTGGCCTGATAATGGTCATCTCAGCCGCGTAATGCTGGATAAAAAGGCACCGGATCTCCGCCCCGGTGCCTTTTTGCTTTATGGGATGCTGACAAATGCAACATGGCTTGTGTTAGGCTGTGGTCAGTCCTGAGTGAGGCGCTGAGTGCGCATGTCCCTTGAATTGGCACTGTTGAGGCTCCATTTAGGCTGAGTTATGTGATTTCCGTTTGCTTTCCATCATTGGGCAAGACCTGGGCAAAGTCCTGGCTGGCGCTATGGGGTAAGATACGACGCCACCGGTGTGAGGCTGAGAGCCAGGCTTGGCTCCATTTTCATTTTCAACCCGGATGATGGGTTCTCCACCGAGGTGAGCGACAGCAGGTGTGCGCTACCGTCCTGGCTTTGCCGGGCGCCGCTGTCACCTTGGTTCCTTTCTGGCGCCCGATCCCGACGCAAGAATTTGAATTAGAAATACTCTGAGAGTTGCTTTGGCATGATTACGAAAATTTTTACCAAGATCGTGGGCAGTCGCAACGACCGCACCCTCAAGCAGTTGCGCAAAATCGTCAAGCAAATCAACGCTATGGAGCCTCAGTTTGAGGCGATGAGCGATGAGGAACTCAAGGCCAAAACGGTCGAGTTCCGTCAGCGTCTGGAGCAGGGCGAGACCCTGGAGCAGCTGTTGCCCGAGGCGTTTGCTACGGTACGGGAAGCCTCCAAGCGGGTCTTCGGCATGCGCCATTTCGACGTCCAGCTGATGGGCGGCATGGTGCTCAACAGCAACCGCATCGCCGAAATGAAGACCGGGGAAGGCAAGACGCTGACGGCGACCCTGCCGGCCTATCTGAACGGTTTGACCGGGCGCGGTGTGCATATCGTCACGGTCAACGACTATCTGGCGCGCCGTGACGCCGAGTGGAACCGTCCGCTGTTCGAATTTTTGGGTCTGTCCGTCGACTGCAACGTGCCGGGCATGGGGCATCTGGAGAAGCAGCAGGCCTATGCCGCCGACATCACCTACGGTACCAACAACGAATTCGGTTTCGACTACCTGCGGGACAACATGGCGTTTTCACCGGAGCAGCGGGTACAGCGTCCGCTGTTCTACGCCCTGGTGGACGAAGTGGACTCCGTGCTCATCGATGAGGCGCGTACGCCGCTCATCATCTCCGGCGCGGCCGAAGACAGCTCAGAGCTCTACATCCAGATGAACAAGCTGATCCCCCTGCTGAAGAAGCAGGACAAGGAAGACAGCGAAGAGTATCGCGGCGACGGCCATTACACTGTGGATGAGAAGTCCCGTCAGGCCCTGCTCACCGAAAACGGCCAGGAGTACATTGAGCAGCTGCTCAAGGACAACGGCCTGCTGGCTCAGGAAGACTCCCTGTTCTCCGCCGGCAGCATCACGCTGTTGCACCATGTCAACGCCGCCCTGCGGGCCCATACCCTGTTCGTCAAGGACGTGGATTACATCGTCAAGGATGGTGAGGTGGTGATCGTCGACGAGCACACCGGCCGCACCATGGCCGGTCGTCGCTGGTCAGAAGGGTTGCACCAGGCCATCGAGGCCAAGGAAGGGGTCAAGATCCAGAACGAGAACCAGACCCTGGCCTCCATCACCTTCCAAAACTATTTCCGTCTGTACGACAAGCTGGCGGGGATGACAGGCACCGCCGATACCGAAGCCTATGAATTCCAGCAGATCTACGGGCTGGAAACCGTGGTGCTGCCCACCAACCGCCCCATGGTGCGTAACGACATGGGCGATCTGGTGTATCTCACCGAGGAAGAGAAGTACGCGGCCATCATTGAGGACATCCGCAACCGGGTGGCCGAAGGGCGTCCCGTGCTGGTGGGTACCATCTCCATCGAAAACTCCGAGCGCATCTCCAACGTGCTGGCCAAGCAAGGCATCAAGCACCAGGTGCTCAATGCCAAGTTCCACGCCAAGGAGGCCGATATCGTGGCCCAGGCCGGTCAACCAGGCGCGGTCACCATCGCCACCAACATGGCCGGTCGGGGTACCGATATCGTGCTGGGGGGCAACTGGCAGGCAGAACTCGGCAAGCTGGAGTCACCGACTCCCGAACAGATCGAGGCCATCAAGACCGCCTGGCAGCAGCGCCATGACGAGGTGATCGCCGCCGGCGGTCTGCACATCATAGGCACAGAGCGTCACGAGTCCCGCCGCATCGATAACCAGCTGCGTGGCCGCTCCGGTCGTCAAGGGGATCCGGGCTCCTCCCGCTTCTACCTCTCCATGGAAGATAGCCTGATGCGGATCTTCGCCTCGGATCGGGTCACCGGCATGATGAAGAAGCTGGGCATGGAATACGGTGAGGCCATCGAGCACCCCTGGGTGACCCGGGCCATCGAGAACGCCCAGCGCAAGGTGGAAGGACGCAACTTCGATATCCGTAAGAACCTGCTGGAGTTTGATGATGTGGCCAATGACCAGCGGAAGGTGGTCTATGAACAGCGCAATGAGCTGCTGGACAGCGGTGACATCTCCGACACCATGAACCTCATTCGCGGCGATGTGCTCAACGGCGTCATCGATGAATACATTGCACCTCAGTCGCTGGATGAGAGCTGGGATATCGCGGGCCTGGAGCAGCGCTTGAAGCGTGACTTTGCCCTGACCCTGCCCATTGCCCAGTGGCTGGCGGAGGATGACAAGCTGTACGAGGAGTCCTTGCGGGAGCGGATCGTCGCCGAGGCCGAGGCCGCCTATCGCCACAAGGAGGAGCTGGTGGGTACGCCTGTGATGCGGCAGTTCGAGAAGTCGGTGATGTTGCAGACCCTGGACAACCTGTGGAAGGAACACCTGGCGGCCATGGATCACCTGCGTCAGGGGATCCATCTGCGCGGTTATGCCCAGAAGAACCCCAAGCAGGAGTACAAGCGTGAGTCCTTCGAGCTGTTCACCCAGATGCTGGAAGCCCTCAAGCGGGAAGTGGTGAGCATTCTGTGCCGGGTGCAGGTGCAGGAGCGGGATGTAGATGCGCTGGAAGAGCAACGCCGGCGTCAGGCGGAGGCCATGCCGCGCCAGTACACCCATGCCGAACAGAATGCCCTGGCCGAAGAAAGCGAGACGGCCGCAGAGCAAGAGCCGCGTCCCTTCGTGCGGGAAGAGCAAAAGGTGGGACGCAATGACCCTTGCCCTTGTGGCTCCGGCAAGAAGTACAAGCAATGTCACGGTAAGCTGGTTTAACATCGCGACCGAGACAACAAAGGCGGCCTGGAGCCGCCTTCTTTTTTGGAGGAGGCGCGAGATGAGTGGAGCCCGAGTTTGGGTTGCCGTGGGGGTGATCCGGGACGAGATGGGACGGATATGCATCTGCCAGCGGCAGGCTGGACAGCATCAGGCCGGTAAGTGGGAGTTTCCAGGGGGCAAGGTGGAGGCGGGAGAAACCCTGCCGCAGGCACTGACGCGAGAACTCCAGGAGGAGATCGGGATCCAGGTCGAGGCCTGCGAGCCACTATTGGCAATCGAGCATGACTACGGTGACAAGCAGGTGCTACTGGATGTGTGGCTGGTGAGCCGCTTTGCCGGGGTGGCGCGGGGATTGGAGGGGCAACCGCTGCGCTGGGTCAGCGTGCCCGAGCTGGCAGATTATGGGTTTCCCGCCGCCAATCAGGCGATAGTGGCGCATCTACAGGGAATGAGGCAGGACTAATCGTCCTGCATCCCGTCTTCCGACCAGTCCTGTTCATTAAGCGCCTCCAGGCCATTGCCCGGGATGCGCTTTTCTTCGTCGGCCCATTCGCCCAGATCGATCAGCTGGCAGCGTTTGCTGCAAAACGGACGGTAGGGGCTCTCTTCTCCCCAGATGACCTCCTGGCCACATTGGGGGCATTTGACGGTCAGCGGCATCGGTCTTGCTCCTTACTCAACAGCGGGCCAGCTCGAAGCTGATATCCCCCAGCCGCTGATCCGCCAGGGGCAGGAAGCGGATGGCAAAACGGCTGCGGTGGCCGCTGACGGTGGGGTAGCAGCCCAGCTCGGCATCCAGGGTAAGGCGCAACAACTCGCACCCTTCGGCGGCATCCTGGTAGAAGGCACACTTGGCGGTGACCGTCTGGAAGCTGCCCTGTTCGCGCCACAGATCCAGCAGCAGGCTATTGGCGGTCTGCAGCAGCTTGAGTTCGCCCAGCCAGGTTTCGGCCTGGGCCTGGCGCCACGCCTGGGGTTGCGCCAGCCAGAGGGGGAAGATGGGCACATCGAAGGGACACAGTCCGCCAGGAATGACGAAGCGCTGGCGCAAGGCACCCAGGAATTTGTCTTCCTTGAAACGACTTCCCGGCCGGGCGGAGCGGGGCAGCAGATAGGCTTGTTGTTGCAGATCCGCGCACAGAGCGTCCAGCTTGGGGATATCCACGCCGGGCAGCTCACGCCAGCCCTGCATCTTCAGCCGCAGGCGTTCCATGTCCTTGCTGAGATCGCCACGAATGTCGCACCGCTCCGCCAGCTCCATGAAGTCAAACAAGGCCTTGAAGAAGGCCAGGCTTTGTCCCGTTTCGGCCATGGCCAGATTGGCCTGCATCTGCGCAAACAGATTATCGACCCGCAGGTAGGTGCGGCACTTCTCATTGAGGGGAAATTCGTAGCTGATCTTGTTCAATGGACAACTCGTTGTGCGAAGGCAAAGGCGCGGCTAGTGTAGCGGTTTCTGAACGGGGGCGGAATTGCCTGGACCACATTTGCCGGCGGCCAAGTCGAGATACTGTCGATGCAGTCGCAGTATCTCGGCCTCCAGTTGTGGCAATGAGCCATCCTCATTGCTCAGTACATCATCGGCACGGGCCAGGCGAGCGGCACGGGTGAGTTGGGCGGCCAGAATGGCCTCCACCTGGGTTGGGCTGACGCCATCCCGCGCCTGGGTGCGCTGTCGTTGGGTCTGCTCGCTGACATCCACCACCAATACCCTGTCCACCAGGCGTTCCAGGCCGTTTTCCAGCAGCAGTGGCACCATCAGGATCACATAGGGCGAGGTGGCCAGCAGACAGGCCTCCTGCATGGCGGTCTCGATCCTGGGGTGCAGCCATTGCTCGAGCCAAATCCGCTCGTCAGGCTGGCTGAAAATCAGTTCTCTGAGGCGGCGTCTGTCCAGCTGACCATCTGCGGTCAGCATCTGTTGGCCGAAATGCTCAAGGATGCCTTGCAGTCCGCTAGATCCCGGGGCGACCACCTGGCGGCTGATGTCATCTGCATCCACCACGGCGATGCCCTGGGCGGCAAACACCCTGGCCACCGTACTCTTGCCGCTGGCGATCCCCCCGGTGAGACCCACTATGTAAGGGGCTGGCTTGATCATGGGCTACACCAGATGCCGCAGATACCACTGAGTGATGGTATCGCCCCAGTTGAGGGCGATGAAGCCCGCCAGGGTCAGATAGGGGCCGAAGGGGATGGGCTTGCCGGCCTGATGCCGGCGCAGCAGCAAGAGGGTGATGCCGATGCAGGCGCCCACCAGGGAGGAGAGAATGAGGATCAGCGGCAGGGACTGCCACCCCAGCCAGGCCCCCAGCGCCGCCAACAGCTTGAAGTCGCCATAGCCCATCCCTTCCTTGCCGGTCAGCAGCTTAAAGCCCCAGTAGAGACTCCACAGCAGCAGGTAGCCGGCCATGGCGCCGATCACCGCATCGACCAGGGGGACAGTGCCGGTGAGCAGGTTCAGCAGCAGGCCGAGCCAGAGCAGGGGCAGGGTGATCTGATCCGGCAGCAGCATCTTGTCCAGATCGATGAAGGTGAGGGCCACCAGGGCCCAGGTCAGCAGCAGATAACCGGCCAGCATCAGGCTGGGTGCCTGGCCCCAGGCCACCAGCAGGCAGAGCAGCGCATTGGTCAGCTCGACCAGGGGGTAACGAATGGAGATGGCGGCACCACAGCCACGGCAGCGGCCGCGAAGCACCAGCCAGCTGAGTACCGGGATATTCTCCAGGGCGCTGATGGCATGACCACAATGGGGGCAATTGGAGCCGGGCAGCAGCAGGTTATAGCGGGCCGGCAGGCCGTCCTCGGGCTGAGGCTGGCCGAAATAGTCGGCAAATTCGGCCTTCCAGCTGCGCTCCAGCATGAGGGGCAGCCGGTGGATCACCACGTTGAGGAAGCTACCCACCAGCAGGCAGAAGAGGGTCAGCAGCAGGTAGTAGAGCCAGGGCAGTTGCAGGTAGAGTTGAGTCAGCACGGGAATATCGCCAAGTAGAAAAACAAAACCGGGGCCGTCATGGCCCCGGTTATCATTAGAACATTAGTGGACAACGTTGCCCAGTTGGAAGATGGGCAGGTACATGGCCACCACCAGGCCACCCACCAGCACCCCCAGCACCACCATGATGATGGGCTCGATGAGGCTCGACAGGCCATCCACCAGGTCATCCACCTGCTGCTCATAGATGCCGGCGATCTTGGAGAGCATGTCGTCGATGGCGCCGGACTCCTCGCCGATCATCACCATCTGGGTCACCATGTCCGGGAACAAGTCCACGGTGCGCATGGCCACGTGCATCTGCATGCCGGCGATGACCTCGTTACGGATGGCCAGCACCGCATTCTTGTACAACACGTTGCCGGAGGCGCCGGCGGCTGAGATGAGCGCCTCCACCAGGGGGATACCGGCGGCGAAGGTGGTGGCCAGGGTGCGGGCGAAGCGGGCCATGGCCGCCTTGTGCAGTATCATGCCCACCACGGGAAGCTTGAGCATGGCCTTGTCGGTGGCATCCCGCACCGCCTGGGAGCGTCTGTGGGCGCGTACATAGACAAAAATCAATGCCACTATCCCCAAGAAGAACAGGTACCAGGATTTTTGCAGGAAGCGTGATATGCCAATCACAAACTGGGTGAAGGCCGGCAGCTCGGCGCCAAAGCTGGAGAAGATCTCTTCAAACTGGGGCACCACAAACAGCAGCAGGATAGAAGTCACTATGATGGCCACCACCATGACCGCCGCCGGGTAGAAGAGCGCCTTCTTGATCTTTGACTTGAGGGCTTCCGCCTTCTCCTTGTAGGTGGCGATGCGATCGTAGATCTGCTCCAGGGCGCCGGATTGCTCACCGGCGTCCACCAAATCGCAGTAGAGGTCGTCAAAGTAGCGCGGGTGCTTGCGCAGGGCCTGCGAAAGGGGAATGCCCGACTCCAGATCCGCGCAGACCTGGCCTAGCAGTTCCCGTACCCCGCTCTTTTCATGGCTGCGGGAGAGCAGTTGGATGGATTGCACCAGGGGCACGCCGGCGGAGAGCATGGTGCAGATCTGCCGGGAGATCATGGCGATGTCCATGGGCTTCACGGCATTGGCATACTTGGAGAAGATGGACTGGCTCTTCTTGCGCACCTTGCTGGCGTTCACCCCCTGCTTGCGCAGCTCCGCCTTGACGGTGGCAATGCTGTCGGCCTGCATCTCGCCGGAGACCTTCTGGCCCTTGCGGTTCAAGCCCTCCCAGCGAAAGGGATAGTATTTTTTCGGTGCGGGAACGTTTCTTGTGGGGGCCAGCGCCATGGTCTACATCCTTTGGGTCTTGTCTTGGGTGGCTCGCGGCCGGCCACCAGGAAACAGGTTTTGGTCTGTGATCGATGTGTGCCTAGCCGTTGGTGACGCGGTTCACCTCGGCCAGGCTGGTGACGCCCAGGCGGGCCTTCTCTAGGGCCGTCTGGCGCAGGGTGCGCATGCCATGCTCCTGGGCCAGGGCCGAGATCTGCAGTGAGTTGCCACCCTCCATGATGAGGTTGGCGATGGCCTCGTTCATGGGCATCATCTCGTAGATGCCCACCCGGCCCTTGTAGCCGCCGGAGCATTCGCTGCAGCCCACCGGCTTGTAGAGCTTGACCCCTTCCTCCACCTGGGCCTGGCTGTAGCCCAGGGCCAGCAGCTCTGGGTCGGGGACATGCTCGGGCTGCTTGCATTTCTCGCACAGGCGTCGGGCCAGCCGCTGGGCCATGATCAGGGTGACGGAGGAGGCCACGTTGAAGGCCGGCACCCCCATGTTCAGCAGACGGGTCAACGTCTCGGCGGCGGAGTTGGTGTGCAGGGTGGAGAGCACCAGGTGGCCGGTCTGGGCGGCCTTGATGGCGATCTCGGCGGTCTCCAGATCCCGGATTTCCCCCACCATCACCACGTCCGGATCCTGTCGCAGAAAAGCCCGCAATGCACTGGCGAAGGTCAGCCCGGCTTTCGGGTTCACCTGCACCTGGTTGATGCCCGGCAGGTTGATTTCCACCGGGTCTTCGGCGGTGGAGATGTTGCGCTCGGCGGTGTTGAGGATATTGAGGCCGGTGTAGAGGGAGACCGTCTTGCCGGAACCGGTGGGGCCCGTCACCAGTATCATGCCCTGGGGCTTATCCAGCGCCCCCAGATAGAGGGCCTTCTGGCGCTCGTCGAAGCCCAGTATGTCGATGTTGAGCTTGGCGGCGGAGGAGTCCAGGATCCGCAGCACGATTTTTTCGCCCCACAGGGTGGGCAATGTGTTGACCCGCAGATCGATGGCCTTGCCCTTGGCCAATTTCAACTTGATGCGGCCGTCCTGGGGCAGTCGGCGCTCGGCGATGTCCAGCCGGGACATGACCTTGAGGCGGGCGGAGAAGCGGCTGGCCAGGTTCACCGGCGGGCTGGCGATCTCGTGCAGTATGCCGTCCACCCGGAAGCGGATGCGGTACTTGTGTTCGTAGGGTTCGAAGTGCAGATCCGAGGCACCGCGGCGGATGGCATCCAGCAGCACCTTGTTGATGTACTTGACGATGGGGGCGTCGTCATCGCCGCCGCTGGCGGCATCCTCGTTCATCCGCCCATCATCGTCACTCACCTCCAGCTCGCCGATCTCACTGTCGGTGAGCTCCTCCACCCCCAGGGCTTCGGACTCGCTCTCGGTGAGCTTGCCGATGGCCTGCTGGAGCTTGAGCTCATCCACCAGCAGGGCCTCGGTATGCAGGCCGAAGCTGAAGCCAAAGTCCTCCAGGGCCCCCACATTGGTGGGGTCCGACATGGCCACATAGAGGGTGTGGCCCTGGGTGTAGATGGGCAGGGCGTGGTGTTTTTCGATCAGCTTGTGGTTGAGATATTTCTGCGGGATCTCGGTGAGGTCGAAGGCATCAAGATCCAGCAGAGGTATCCCATACTCCTGCTCACAAAACTCCGCCAGGGCGGCGCTACCCAGTATCTTGTTCTCCACCAGGAAGCTGATGAGGGGCTTGCGCTGCTGGCGGGCTTGGGCGCTGTACTTCTGCGAGTCTTCGTCGGTCAGCAGGGCCGAAGCTACCAGGCTCAGGGCCAAGCCGCTATTGGGAGAGGCTGTCATGGAGGCGCTATCCTTGGTCATCCAGTTGACTTAGCAGGCTAAAAAGGGCGGCAAGCCGCCCTTGTTATTCAAGTTATTGATGGCTTATGGGCACAGATTGGTTGGGTTACAGGCTTCTGTCCAGGTCACAGCGGCGCCACTCACGCTGTTCGGCGTCATTGTATAAGTAGCACCTGAGATGCCTGAGCCGGCACCGGTAGCTACAATCTCAGCCGTCGAAGTGGTAATGGTTACGGAAGCGGTGTTGTCGCCTCTAGCGGCATCACCCAGATCCACCCCAACCTTGGTGGCGTCATCACAGGCAGTCACGTCATTGGCATTCATTTGCAAGCAGACTTCCATCTGAGTGCGCACGCCGTTGGCGGCAGTGATTACTTCACTGAAGCGGGCGCGATTGGTGTAGTTCTGATACGCCGGCAGGGCGATGGCGGCCAGAATAGCCACGATGGCCACAACGATCATCAATTCGATCAGGGTAAAACCAGTTTGCTTTTTCATCGTTAAGTTTCCTTACGTTCCATTCCTGGGAAGAAGTTGGGCGAAGGCGGACACATGCCTGCCTCCAAGCTCCGTTACCGATGATAACGGGGTTTTAGATAGTTGCCTATGCTCCTTTGAGGCCGTTCCTCCTTGATTGCGCAAATCTGTGAGACGTACCAGAAAGTAAAGCCCAAAGCCGATGCGGTTGAGAATAATTTGGCAGCCACGGCTTGACTTTTTTTTGAACTAGCTCCAAGCGGGGCTTGCTGACCCCGATTCAGCCTGCCTCGGAAGGTAGGGGAGACAGGTTTCCCTCCCCCTGTTGCAAGGGGAGGGTGCGATTGGGTCTGTTTGGCTGAGGCGGGACGGTGGCGACTATCCGGCGAAGCGCATGGAGAGATCCAGCGCCTGCACATGCTTGGTGAGGGCGCCCACCGAGATAAAGTCCACCCCGGTACGGGCATACTGGCCTATGGTCTGCAGGCTGACGTTACCGGAGACCTCCAGCATGGCCGGGTGGCCCAGCTGACGGTTGATGGCCACGGCCTCCGCCATCATCTCTGTGGTGAAGTTATCCAGCATGATGACATCGGCGCCGGCGGCAATGGCTTGGCGCAGCTCGTCGAGACTCTCGGTTTCCACTTCCACCTTCTTGCCCGGATTGAGCTGGCGGGCTGTGCTCACGGCCGCCGCTATGCCACCGCAGGCCAGGATATGGTTCTCCTTGATGAGATAGGCATCAAACAGCCCCATGCGGTGGTTCTTGCCGCCGCCGCAACTGACGGCGTATTTCAAGGCGGTGCGCAGTCCGGGAATGGTCTTGCGGGTGTCCAGCAGACGGCACTGGGTGCCCTCAAGCTCCTGGACATAGCGGGCGACCGTGGTGGCGACCCCGGAGAGGGTCTGGATAAAGTTGAGGGCGTTGCGCTCGCCGGTCAGCAGCAGGCGCGCCGGACCACGTAGCCGCACCAGCAACTCATTCGGCGCTATGGTCTGACCGTCTTCAACCTGCCAGTCTAGCGTGACCTGGCCGCCCAGCTGGGCAAACACGGCGTCGGCCCAGGCCTTGCCACAGAAGATGCCGGCTTCCCGGGTGATGATGGTGGCTTCGGACTGCTTGTCGGCGGGAATGAGTTGGGCCGTGATGTCGGCCGCGGGATCCAGGGTGCCGCCCAGATCTTCGAGCAGGGCGTCGCGCACGGCGCGTTCAATATCCTGTTGGCGCATTGTCTGTCCTGTATGGTCCGGAATCAGGCTCCGGTTCTTGGTCAAGATGGGCCAAGAATAGCATAAAGGCTTGCTATGACTCATCTTTGTGGCGGTTACCCACCCGCTTGACCGCTTCAGGTGGCCCGATTGGTCAAACCTTGTCCGTCATGGCCGAACTGGGCGTCTGGCTTTGCGCCGCCGGTTGGCCTGGCGTAGAGTGGATGCCCCATAACGTAGGCAATAGCGGGCAGCGGGGAGGACGGCATGGCATGGCAAATTGAAGCGGGATGGTTGCAGTCGGCGCCTAAACTGCCATCACCGCATTGCAATCCCAGGCCGGCTGGCGAGATCTCCTTGCTGGTGGTGCACGGCATCAGCCTGCCGCCCAATCAGTTTGGCGGCCCCTGGATTGACGATCTGTTTCTGGGGCGCCTGGAGCCGCACGCCCACCCTTACTTTGCCGAGATCGCCGGGCTGGAGGTCTCCGCTCATTGCCTGATCCGCCGCGATGGCAGCCTGACCCAATATGTCTCCTTCCTGGAGCGGGCCTGGCACGCCGGGCGCTCTTGTTTCATGGGCCGGGAGGCCTGCAACGACTTCTCCATCGGGGTCGAGCTCGAAGGCACCGACACCACTCCCTACACAGAGGCGCAATATCAGAGCCTGGCCGACCTGGCCCGTTGCCTGATGGGCGCCTATCCCCAGATCACCTGCGAGCGCATCGTCGGTCACTGCGATATCGCCCCGGGCCGCAAGACGGATCCCGGCCCTGCCTTCAATTGGTCACACCTGCGCGCCATCTTGCTAGAGCCGGCCTGAGTTCCCCCGATTCTGTGATGGTCTCAATGGCACTGCCAGTAGCCCTTGCGCACCGGTCTGCAGTCGCTTTGATTCAGATCATTTTTTCTTGGACATTTGTTAATGGTATTGATAACTTGACTCTCCAATACCACAATTGGTAATACCAATTTAACAAGTGAGTAGCATGAAGCAGCTACCCTCAGCGCCCACCAAACTCGCCGACAGCATAGTGGCGGAGCTGGAGCAGATGATAGTGGACGGCTCCCTGCAACCGGGGCAGAAGCTGTTGCCGGAGCGGGAGCTGGCGGTGCAGTTTCAGGTGTCCCGCCCTTCCTTGCGTGAGGCGATCCAGCGTCTGGAGGCCAAGGGCCTGCTCTATCGTCGCCAGGGTGGCGGTACCTATGTGCGCAGCGAGTTAAGCCAGGGCCTCGCCGATCCCCTGTTTGATCTGCTGGAGAGCCACCCCGACTCGCAACTGGATCTGCTGGAATTCCGCCATGCCCTCGAAGGCGTGGCTGCGTACTACGCCAGCCTGCGGGCCAACGAGGCGGATCTGCTGGCCATGCGTCAGGCCGTCACCGGCGTTGAACTGGCGCAGGAGGCCGGGGACTCTGCCAGCGAGGCCGTGGCGGTGGCCGACTTTTATCTCGCCATGACCGCCGCCTCACACAATGCGGTCTTGCTACATTTGGTACGGGCGATACGCCCACTGTTGGAGCGCAACATCCAACGCAATATCGACGCCGTGGCTTCCCGCCCCGGTGCAGTGATTCGGATCCGTCGCCATCGCGCCGAGCTGATGGCGGCGATCCTGGCCGGGCAACCGGAAAGGGCCAGAGATGCCTGCCATGAGCACCTGGCTTTTATCGAGGACACCTTGCTGGATATTCAGCGGGAAGAGCAGCGCCTGTCTCGTCCCCCGCGGCGGATCCATCAATAGTGCCCATGTGATCAAGCAAGCGAACTTTTGCTGTCAACGAGATAGGAAACAGCCATGTCAGAACGCCTGATAAACGATGTGGATCCCGTGGAAACCCGTGAGTGGATCGATGCCCTGGAATCTTTGCTGCGTGAGGAAGGGCCGGAACGTGCCGGTTACATCCTGGAGCAGTTGGCCGCCGAGGCCCGCAAGGCCGGTCTGGCCGTGGCCGCCGGTGGTGAGGGGGTTCTGACCGACTACCTGAACACCATTGCGGTAGACGACCAGCCGGCTTACCCGGGCAACCTGGAGCTGGAGCGCCGCATTCGCGCCATCATCCGCTGGAACGCCATCATGATAGTGCTGCGCGCGTCCAAGAAGGGGCTGGATCTGGGGGGCCACATGTCTTCCTTCTCCTCCTCCGCCACCCTGTATGAAGTCTGCTTCAACCACTTCTTCCGGGCTCGCAACGACAAGGACGGTGGCGATCTCGTTTACTTCCAGGGTCACATCTCCCCCGGCGTCTATGCCCGCGCCTTCGTGGAAGGACGTCTGACTGCCGACCAGCTGGACAACTTCCGTCAGGAAGTGGATGGTCAGGGTCTGCCCTCCTATCCGCACCCCAAGCTGCTGCCCGAGTTCTGGCAGTTCCCCACCGTCTCCATGGGTCTGGGCCCCATCGGTGCCATCTATCAGGCCCGCTTCCTCAAGTACCTCACCGATCGCGGTCTGAAGGACTGCTCCGAGCAGAAGGTCTACGCCTTCCTGGGTGACGGTGAGATGGACGAGCCTGAGTCCAAGGGTGCCATCACCATCGCCGTGCGCGAGAAGCTGGACAACCTGGTGTTCGTCATCAACTGCAACCTGCAGCGTCTGGACGGCCCTGTGGTGGGTAACGGCAAGGTGGTCAACGAGCTGGAAGGCCTGTTCAAGGGCGCCGGCTGGGATGTGGTCAAGGTACTGTGGGGCAGCAAGTGGGACGAGCTGCTGGCCAAGGACAGCTCCGGCAAGCTGATCCAGCTGATGAACGAAACCCTGGACGGCGACTACCAGACCTTCAAGTCCAAGGATGGCGCCTACGTGCGCAAGCACTTCTTCGGCAAGTATCCGGAGACCGCTGCCCTGGTGGCCGATTGGACTGACGAGCAGATCTGGGCCCTGAACCGCGGTGGTCACGATCCGCGCAAGGTGTTCGCCGCCTTCGATCGTGCCCGTCACGCCAAGGGCAAGCCCACCGTGATCCTGGCCAAGACCATCAAGGGTTATGGCATGGGCGATGCCGCCGAAGGCAAGAACATCGCTCACCAGGTCAAGAAGATGGAGCTGGACTCAGTGCGCCACTTCCGTGACCGTTTCAAGGTGCCGGTGACCGACGAACAACTCGAGAACTTGCCTTACCTGAGCCTGGAGCCCGGCAGCCCGGAACACAGCTACCTGCACGAGCGCCGCGCGGCCCTCAAGGGTTACCTGCCGAGCCGCCTGCCGCAAACCAGCGTCAAGCTGGAGATCCCGGCCCTGGGCGACTTCTCTGCCCTGCTGGAAGAGCAGAAGCGGGAAATCTCCACCACCATGGCCTTCGTCCGCGCCCTGAACGTGCTGATCAAGGACAAGTCCGTGGGTCAACGGATCGTGCCCATCATCGCCGACGAGGCCCGTACCTTCGGCATGGAAGGCATGTTCCGTCAGATCGGTATCTACAGCCCCCACGGTCAGCAGTACACCCCGCAAGACCGTGACATCGTCTCCTACTACAAGGAAGACAAGCAGGGTCAGGTGCTGCAGGAAGGGATCAACGAGCTGGGCGCCATGTCCTCTTGGCTGGCGGCGGCGACCTCTTACAGCACCAACGACTGCCCCATGATCCCCTTCTATATCTACTACTCCATGTTTGGTTTCCAACGGGTAGGGGACATGTGCTGGGCGGCCGGCGACCAACAGGCCCGCGGCTTCCTGGTGGGCGGTACCTCAGGGCGTACCACCCTGAACGGCGAAGGTCTGCAGCACGAAGATGGTCACAGCCACATCCTGGCCGGCACCATCCCCAACTGCATCAGCTACGATCCCACCTATGCCTATGAAGTGGCGGTGATAGTGCAGGACGGTATCAACCGCATGTACGGCGACAAGCCGGAAAACGTCTACTACTACCTGACCACCCTGAACGAAAACTATGCCCACCCGGCCATGCCGGAAGGCGCCGAAGAAGGTATTCGCAAGGGGATCTACAAGCTGGAAACCGTCAGCGGCGACAAGGCTCGGGTACAGCTGATGGGCTCTGGTTCCATCCTGAACTACGTGCGTCGCGCCGCCGTCATCCTGTCCGAGGAGTACGGCATCGGCTCCGACGTGTTCAGCGTCACCAGCTTCAACGAACTGGCCCGTGACGGTCAGGACGCCGACCGCTGGAACCTGCTGCATCCTACCGCCGAGCCCCGTGTGCCTTACATCGCTCAGGTGATGGGCACGGCGCCGGCCATCGCCGCCACCGACTACATGAAGTCCTACGCCGACCAGGTGCGTGCCTTCATGCCGTCCAGCAGCTACCGCGTGCTGGGTACCGATGGTTTCGGCCGCTCCGACAGCCGTGAGAACCTGCGTCGTCACTTCGAAGTGAACGAAGGTTACATCGTACTGGCTGCCCTGACCGAACTGGCTCAGGCCGGTCAGGTGGACAAACAACTGGTGGTGGATGCCATCGCCAAGTTCGGCATCGCTGCCGACAAGATCAACCCGCTGTACGCATAAGAGGATCTGAGGATGTCTATTGAGATTCATGTACCGGATATCGGTGGCGATGAGGTGGAAGTCACCGAAATCCTGGTGAAGGTCGGTGACAAGGTTGAGCTGGACCAGTCCCTGCTGACCGTGGAAGGCGACAAGGCCTCCATGGAAGTGCCAGCCCCTCAGGCCGGCGTGGTCAAGGCCATCAAGGTGGCCCTGGGTGACAAGGTATCTACCGGCTCCCTGATCATGGAATTTGAAGCAGAAGGTGCGGCGGCGGCCGCACCGGCTCCTGCTGCGGCCGCGCCTGCCCCGGTGGCGGCGCCGGTTGCCGCTGCCGCCATTCAGGCGGTGCAGGTGCCGGATATCGGCGGTGACGAGGTGGAAGTCACCGAGCTGCTGGTGAAGGTGGGCGATACCGTGTCCGCTGACGACTCCCTGCTGACCGTGGAAGGCGACAAGGCCTCCATGGAAGTGCCGGCGCCGTTTGGTGGCGTGGTGAAGTCCATCAAGGTGGCGGTGGGTGACAAGGTCTCTACCGGCTCCCTGATCATGGAGTTCGAAGTGGCGGGGGCCGCCCCTGCTGCCGCCTCGCCTGTGGCCGCACCGGCACCGGTGGCGGCTGCCCCGGCCGTGGCGGCCGCCAAGGACATCGCCGTACCGGATATCGGTGGCGATGAGGTGACCGTCACCGAGATACTGGTGAAGGTGGGGGATACCGTCAGCGAAGATCAGTCCCTGGTCACCGTGGAAGGCGACAAGGCCTCCATGGAAGTCCCCTCACCGGTTGCCGGTGTGGTGAAGTCCATCAAGGTGGCGGTGGGTGACAAGGTGGTGACGGGTTCCCCCCTGATGCAATTCGAAGTGGCCGGTGCCGCACCGGTGGCGGTTACTGCTGCCGCTCCTGCGCCGGCTGCCCCCGCACCGGCTGCCGCGCCGGCGCCTGCGGCTGCCAAGGCAGAGGACAAGGGCGAGTTCGTCGCCAACGACGCCTACGTGCATGCCTCGCCGGCGGTGCGTCGGCTGGCGCGGGAATTTGGCGTCAACCTGGCCAAGGTCAAGGGTTCCGGTCGTAAGGGGCGGATCCAGAAGGAAGACGTACAGGCTTACGTCAAGGCTGCCATTAAGCGTGCCGAGTCTGCTCCAGCAGGTGCCGCCGGTGGTGCCGGGCTGGGTGTGCTGCCCTGGCCCAAGGTGGACTATGCCAAGTTCGGTCCGGTGGAAGAGGTGGAACTCACCCGCATCCAGAAGATCTCCGGTCCCAACCTGCACCGCAACTGGGTGATGATCCCCCATGTGACCCAGTTCGACGAGGCCGATACCACAGAGCTGGAAGCCTTCCGCAAGGAGCAGAACCTGCTGGCCGAGAAGCAGAAGCTGGATGTGAAGATCACCCCGCTGGTGTTCATCCTGAAGGCCGCCGCCAAGGCGCTGGAAGCCCATCCGCGCTTCTGCAGCTCCCTGTCCGAAGACGGCAGCAAGCTCATCATGAAGCAGTACATCCACATCGGTGTGGCGGTGGATACCCCCAACGGTCTGGTGGTGCCTGTGGTGCGCGATGTGAACAAGAAGGGCATCTACGAGCTGTCCCGGGATCTGGCCGAGATCTCCAAGAAGGCCCGTGCCGGCAAGCTGACCGGTGCCGACATGCAGGGTGGCTGCTTCACCATCTCCAGCCTGGGCGGTATCGGTGGCACCAGCTTCACCCCCATCGTCAACGCACCGGAAGTGGCCATCCTGGGCGTCTCCAAGTCCGAGATGAAGCCCAAGTGGAATGGCAAGGAGTTCGAACCGCGCCTCATGTTGCCGCTGGCCCTGTCCTATGACCACCGCGTCATCGATGGCGCCGACGGGGCACGCTTCATCACCACCCTGAGTGGCGTGCTGTCCGACATCCGTCGCTTGGTACTGTAATTGTGACCGGGCAGGCATAAGCCTGCCCGAGTCCCTTACCAACAGTGTTAACGAATTGTATGCTGACCGGCATGGAAACTGGACGCCTAGGCCAGCAACAACAGGTTCAAGAGGTCATGATGAGCAATCAAATTAAGACTCAGGTGGTGGTGATTGGGGCCGGTCCGGCCGGTTACTCCGCAGCCTTCCGGGCTGCCGACCTGGGCCTCGATACCGTATTGATCGAGCGTTACTCCACCCTGGGGGGGGTCTGCCTGAACGTGGGTTGTATCCCGTCCAAGGCCCTGCTGCACGTCGCCAAGGTCATCGAAGAGGCCAAGGCCCTGGCCGAGCACGGTATCGTGTTTGGTGAACCCAAGACCGACATCGACAAGATCCGGCTGTGGAAGGAAAAGGTGGTGGGCAAGCTGACCGGCGGTCTGGCCGGCATGGCCAAGCAGCGCAAGGTCCAGGTGGTGGAAGGCGTCGCCGCCTTCACCGGCAGCCACAGCATAGAGGTGACCGGTGTGGATGGCAGCAAGACCCAGCTGACCTTCGACAACGCCATCATCGCCGCCGGTTCCCGTCCGGTGAAGCTGCCCTTCATCCCCCATGACGACCCGCGGGTTTGGGACTCTACCGATGCCC
Organism: Pseudaeromonas paramecii; assembly: GCF_039540575.1. Classification (NCBI taxonomy): domain Bacteria; kingdom Pseudomonadati; phylum Pseudomonadota; class Gammaproteobacteria; order Aeromonadales; family Aeromonadaceae; genus Pseudaeromonas; species Pseudaeromonas paramecii. Next base: position 106,324 of record NZ_BAABFC010000013.1, on the reverse strand, counting down.
TTGAGCTGAAGACAGTGCCCGGCAAGCTGCTGGTGCTGGGCGGCGGCATCATAGGTTTGGAGATGGGCACAGTCTATTCTGCCCTGGGCGCCGAGATCGACGTGGTGGAATTTGCCGATCAACTGGTACCGGCCGCCGACAAGGACGTGGTCAAGGTTTACACCAAGCGGGTGGAGAAGCAGTTCAACCTGATGCTGGAAACCAAGGTCACCGCGGTGGAAGCCCGGGACGACGGTCTGTACGTCTCCTTTGAAGGCAAGCATGCGCCGGCTGAGCCGGTGCGCTACGACGCCGTGCTGGTGGCGGTGGGCCGGGTGCCCAACGGCAAGCTGCTGGCGGCCGAAGCCGCCGGTGTGGCGGTGAGCGAGCGCGGCTTCATCGAGGTGGATAAGCAGATGCGCACCAACGTGCCCCACATCTTCGCCATCGGCGATATCGTCGGTCAGCCCATGCTGGCTCACAAGGGGGTGCATGAAGGCCACGTGGCGGCGGAAGTCATCGCTGGCAAGAAGCACTACTTCGATCCCAAGGTGATCCCGTCCATCGCCTATACCGAGCCGGAAATCGCCTGGGTGGGTCTGACCGAGAAGGAAGCCAAGCAGAAGGGCATCGTCTTCGAGACCGCGGTGTTCCCCTGGGCCGCCTCCGGCCGCGCCATTGCCTCTGACTGTGCCGACGGTATGACCAAGCTGATCTTCGAGAAGGAGAGTGGCCGGGTCATCGGCGGTGCCATCGTCGGCACCAACGGCGGCGAGTTGCTGGGTGAAATCGGCCTGGCCATCGAGATGGGCGCGGATGCCGAAGACATCGCTCTGACCATCCACGCCCACCCGACCCTGCACGAGTCCGTGGGTCTGGCGGCCGAGGTGTTCGAAGGCTCCATCACGGATCTGCCCAACGCCAAGGCGAAGAAGCGCTGAGGGTCACCTGGCGCCAGGTTCAGCCTGGGGCCGGGTTTGTGAGATATACTTGCAAGGTCACCGTCAGGGTGACCTTGTGTTTTTGGGGAGTACAGCAATGAGACGAGGCCTCTGTTTGTGCCTGTGTTGGCTGGGCCTGGTGGCCTGTGCTTCGAACGATCCGGTGCGGATCCATCGCGCCGATGTGAAGGTGGGCGACACCCGCATATCGGTCAGCGACGGTGGCAGTGGTGGTCATCCCGGCAGCTTCTGCCCGCCAGGCCAGGCCAAGAAGGGCAATTGCTAAGGCTCGGCGCCGACCGGCAGGAATAAAAAACGCCATCCTTTGGATGGCGTTTTTGTTGCGCGCGCCGATGGCGTTAGAGACGGAATTCGCCCAGCAGGGCATCCAGCTGGCGGGCCAGCTGACGCAGATCCTGACTGGTGCGGGTCTGCTCCTCGGCGATGCCGGCACTGGCCAGGGTCAGGTTGTTGATCTCATCCACGTTACGGTTGATCTCCGCCACCACGCTGGATTGCTCCTCGGTGGCGGTGGCGACCTGGATGTTCATGTCGTTGATCTGGCTGATGTGGCCGGCGATGCGCCCCAGGGCCTGTTCCGCCCGCTGGGCCTCGCCTACCACCTGCTGGGCGCGGGCCTGGCCGCTTTGCATCACACTCACCGCCTTGCCGGACTCGCCCTGCAGGCGGTTGATCATGCCCTGTATCTCCTCGGTGGCCTCGGCGGAGCGACGGGCCAGATGCCGCACCTCGTCGGCCACCACGGCAAAGCCGCGGCCCTGCTCACCGGCCCGGGCGGCTTCGATGGCCGCGTTGAGCGCCAGCAGGTTGGTCTGCTCCGAGATGCTGCGGATCACCTCCAGTATGCTGCCGATATTCTGGGTCTGCTCCGCCAGGGTGCCGATGACCTGGGCCGCCTCGGCGATTTCGTCGGCCAGGTTGGCCATGGCCTCCCGGGTCTGCACTACCACCTGCTGCCCCTGATTGGACTCCCGGTTGGCCTCGTTGGCGGTGTCGGCCGCCAGGGCCGCATTGTTGGCGATCTCCGCGACCGTGGCGCCCATCTCGTTGATGGCGGTGGCCACCTGCAGTGTGCTGTCCTTCTGGGTCTGGCTGTTGTGATGGCTCTGCTCGGCGCGGCCGGCCACCTGCTCGGCGGCCCCGGCCAGCTCGGCAGAGGTGCCCGCCACCTGAGTCAGGGAGCCATGGATCTTGGCGATGAAGTTATTGAACCCCAGGGTGAGGCGACCCAGCTCATCCTGCCGGCTCACCGGCAGCCGCTGAGTGAGATCACCGTGGCCGGAACCCAGCTCCTCGAAGGTGCTCGCCAGGCGGGCGATGGGGCGACTGATCCCGGCCGCCAGCCAGAGGGCGAACAGGCCCATCACCACCAGGGTGACGGCCACCAGCAACAGGGTGTAGAGCTTGGCCTGGTTGAGACCGGCTAAGATCTCCGCCTCCGGTACCTGCAGCACCAGATACCAGTCCAACGCCGGCAGATAGTGGCTGGCCACCAGCATGGGCTGGCCGTCCAGCACCACCCGTTGCAAGGCAAACGGCTGACGGGCCAGCAGGGCTTGCGCCGCCTCACCATACAGGCCGCTCAGGGTGTCATGATCGATGCGGGCGGTGTCCGGGTGTAATTTCAGCAGCCCCTGGCCGTCGGTCATGAAGACGAAGCCGCTTTGCTCCAGGCGGAACTGGCTCAGGGTCTGGATCATGCTGTCCAGCGACTTGGACAGGCCGGAGGCGACCCGGCCATCCAGCTGCTTGTAGTTGACGAACAGCTTGACCTCACCCGTGCTCTCGCGAAATACGCTGAGCATCAGCGGCTCCGGACTCTGGTTGTAGGCGTAGAACCAGCCGTCCTGTTCCGGGGTCAGCAGGCGCAGGAAGCCGTTCTGGTTGTAGTAGGCGGCGGACTGCCGATCCACCACGGAGGCATCCATCAGGCCGTACTGGCTGCGCACCGCCTTGAGCTTGTCGATGATCAGGGGTTCCAGGGCCGGATCCCGCCCCTCGGCAAACCAGCGACTGATCTGGGGATCGCCGGCCAACTGCTGGGCCGCCTGGGCCAGGGTGTCGAGTTCTTTTTCCACCGCCTTGCCGATGCTTTGCAACTGGGTGGGCAGCTCCTGCTGGATCAGGCGTTGCTCCATGGCGCCGCCGATCAGGCCGATGTTCAGGCTGCCTACCGCCAGGGCTGTGATCAACACTGCCAGGCCAATGCCGGCAAGGATCTTCTGTTTGATGGTTAATCTGGTTAGCATGGCTACCTCAATGATCAGCTTACGCAGGCCCGAGTGTAGCCACTGGGGAATTCATGAAGCAAAGACTCTTTCGGTTACCTAGATACGCATACGTTTTCCTGCTGTTTTTTTTCGCGCTTTCCCTGAGCAGTCAGGCCGCCGACCTCCAGCCCCACAGGCCGAAGATCGCCCTGGTACTCAGTGGTGGCGGGGCCAAGGGGGCGGCCCACATCGGCGTGCTCAAGGTGCTGGAGAAGGAACACATTCCGGTGGACATCATCATAGGTACCAGCATGGGCTCCTATGTGGCGGGCATGTACGCCCTGGGTCTGTCGGCGGACGAGGTACAGCGGCTGACCCTGAGCCTGAACTGGAACCAGGGCTACAACGACGGGGTCGAGCGGGATCAGCTGCCCCTGCGGCGCAAGCAGCAGCAGGACAACTTCCAGCTGCAGACCGATCTGGGGGTGAGTGATGGCCAGGTGAAGCTGCCGGAAGGGCTGTTTCAGGGGCAGGGGATGGCTGTGCTGTTGCGGGAAGCCACCGGCAACCTGCCCTCCCTCAAGAGCTTTGATGAGCTGCCCATTCCCTATCGTGCCATGGCCACGGATCTGGAGACCATCACCCCTGTGGTGCTGGATCACGGCAACCTGGCGGCGGCCATGCAGGCGTCCATGTCCATTCCGGCGGCGCTCAAACCGGTGGAGATAGACGGTCGCCTGCTGGGGGATGGCGGTATCGTCAACAACATGCCGGTGGACCTGGCATTGGCCATGGGCGCGGATCACATCATAGCGGTGGATATCTCGGATCCCTTACGCAAGCGGGATCAACTGAATAGTGCGCTGGACATGGTCAGTCAGCTGGTCTCCCACCTCACCGGGCTGGGTACCCAGCAGCAGATTGCCTTGCTGCGCCCTCAGGATCTGCTGATCCGCCCCAAGGTGCTGGCCTTCAATGTGGCGGACTTCGACAAGATGGCGGACATAGTACCCCTGGGGGAGATAGCGGCCTTGTCCCAGTTGAACAAACTCAATGAGCTACGACTGTCGGATGCCGACTGGCGCGCCTATCAGCAGGAGAAGCTCAGCCGCCGTGCTCAGTACAGCCGCCAGCCCGGGGTCTATGTGGACCGGATCCAGCTCATCAATCACTCCCGGCTCAGTGACGTCGTACTCACCAACCTGTTGCAGGTGACCCCGGGCCAACTGCAGACCAATGCCGCCCTGGAGGCCGGGGTGGATCGCATCAATGCCCTGGGTACCTTCGAGCGGGTGACCTATCGCTTGGAGCAGCAGCAGGACGAGAATGTGCTGGTGGTGGAGGCCCAGGAGAAACGCTGGGGCCCCGGTTACATCGACTTCTCCTTGGGTGTGGAGGAGGACTACAGCTCCCGCTCCCAGTACAGCCTGGGGCTCTCCTACACCCTCACCAACCTTAATGATCTGGGAGCCGAGTGGCGTAACGAGCTGCAGGGGGGCAACGACAAGCGGGTGCAGACCGAGTTGTATGCGCCGCTGGATACCCATCAGCGTTTCTTTACCCGGCTGGTGGGCAGCTACCAGAACGAGACCCGGGCCTACTACCTGAGCAACCTGCCGGATTATCAGATGCTGGGGTTGAACTACATGAACCTGGAAGACACCAGCTGGCAAAGCCAACTGGAGTTGGGCTGGAATCCCGCGCCCTGGGCGCAGCTGGCCTTCGGCGGCCGGGCGACCCGTTCCCATCTGGCGTTTGAGGGCACGGATGATACCGGCCGGGTCACCAGCTGGGGTTACTATGGCCGTTGGGATCACGACACCCTGGACAATGCGTACTTTCCGCGACGTGGCTGGCAGTGGCAGGGGGAGGTCGCCTACTACCGACCCGATGGCGATGCCCCCCTGGTGGGGGATGCTGACTGGGGGCTTAGTTCCAAGCTGGACCTGACTCACCCCTGGGCCTGGGGCCGTCACAGCCTGATTGGCCGCTTTGCCTGGGGCGGCACCACGGTAGACAGCCTGAACCCCTACTTCATGCAGGATCTGGGGGGCCTGTTCAACCTCTCCGGTCTGCAGCGTTATGAACTCAATGGCCGCTACAAGTTGTTTGGCGGGCTCATCTATCATTACCGTCTGCTGGACAATGATCTGGGGGCCATGAAGCTGCCCATCTACCTGGGGGGCTCGCTGGAGCGGGGGGGCATTTGGCGGGATCGGCACGATGTGAGCTGGGGCAGTGGCCTGCTGGGTGGCAGCCTGTTTATGGCCGCCGATACCTTCCTGGGGCCCGTCTACCTGGCCTATGGCCGGGCCGAAGGGGGCGAGGACAGTGTCTATCTGTTCATCGGCAATGCCTTGAGCCACAACTGAGGCGCAATTTTAAATTTAGGGGTAAACCCGATATAGTGACGCCAGCCTGACGGGCTTTGGCCCCTATCATGGATGACGGTCTTGCGTGACCCAAGAACAAGAAGATGAGGAATCGAACGTGCTAGAGAACTACCGTAAACATGTGGCCGAACGGGCTGCCGAAGGCGTGGTCCCCTTGCCCCTGAATGCCGAACAGATGGCGGGTCTGGTTGAGCTGCTCAAGGCGCCGCCAGCCGGTGAAGAGGCCGTCTTGCTGGAGCTGCTCAGCGAACGGGTTCCCCCTGGCGTGGACGAAGCCGCCTACGTCAAGGCGGGCTTTTTGGCCGCGGTGGCCAAGGGCGAAACCCAGTCACCCATCTTGGGGGCGGAGCGCGCCACCGAGCTGCTGGGCACCATGCAGGGTGGCTACAACATCACCCCCCTCATCGATCTGCTGGATGACGCCAGCCTGGCGCCCCTGGCGGCCAAGGCCTTGTCCCATACCCTGCTGCTGTTTGATGCCTTCCACGACGTGGAGGCCAAGATGCAGGCCGGCAATGCCTATGCCCGTCAGGTGATGACCTCCTGGGCCGAGGCCGAATGGTTCCTCTCCCGTCCCAAGCTGGCGGACAAGCTGACCCTCACCGTCTTCAAGGTGCCTGGTGAAACCAACACCGACGATCTGTCGCCGGCCCAGGATGCCTGGTCTCGCCCGGACATCCCCCTGCATGCCAAGGCCATGTTGAAGAACGCCCGTCCCGGTATCGAGCCGGACCAAGAGGGCGCCGTCGGTCCCATCAAGACCATAGACGCCCTGAAGGCCAAGGGCTTCCCCCTGGTGTACGTGGGGGACGTGGTGGGCACCGGCTCCTCCCGTAAGTCCGCCACCAACTCGGTACTCTGGTTCATGGGCGACGACATTCCCCACGTGCCCAACAAGCGGGCCGGCGGTGTCTGCCTGGGCGGCAAGATAGCCCCCATCTTCTTCAACACCATGGAAGATGCCGGCGCCCTGCCCATCGAGCTGGATGTCTCCGCCCTCAACATGGGGGATGTCATCGACCTCTATCCCTATGCCGGCAAGGTGACCCGTCACGATAGCGATGAGGTGATTTCCACCTTCGCCCTGAAGACCGATGTGCTGCTGGACGAGGTGCGGGCCGGTGGCCGTATCCCCCTCATCATCGGCCGTGGTCTGACCGACAAGGCCCGGGAGGCCCTGGGCCTGGGTCACTCCGAGGTGTTTGTGCGGCCCAAGCCGGTGGCCGACAGCGGCAAGGGCTTCAGCCTGGCCCAGAAGCTGGTGGGCAAGGCCTGCGGCGTGGCGGGCGTGCGGCCCGGTACCTACTGCGAGCCCAAGATGACCACCGTCGGCTCCCAGGACACCACGGGCCCCATGACCCGGGACGAGCTCAAGGATCTGGCCTGTCTGGGCTTCTCCGCCGATCTGGTGATGCAGTCATTCTGCCACACCGCCGCCTATCCCAAGCCGGTGGATGTGACCACCCACCATACCCTGCCGGACTTCATCATGAACCGCGGCGGTGTCTCACTGCGTCCGGGTGACGGCGTGATCCACAGCTGGCTGAACCGCATGCTGCTGCCGGATACCGTCGGCACCGGCGGTGACTCCCACACCCGTTTCCCCATCGGTATCTCCTTCCCGGCCGGTTCCGGTCTGGTGGCCTTCGCTGCCGCCACCGGCGTCATGCCGCTGGACATGCCCGAATCCGTGCTGGTGCGTTTCAAGGGCCAGCTGCAACCGGGGATCACCCTGCGGGATCTGGTGCACGCCATTCCCTATCAGGCCATTCAGATGGGCCTGCTGACCGTGGAGAAGGCCGGCAAGAAGAACATCTTCTCCGGTCGTATCCTGGAGATTGAAGGCTTGCCGCAGCTGAAGGTGGAACAGGCGTTCGAGCTGGCCGATGCCAGCGCCGAACGTTCCGCCGCCGGTTGCACCATCAAGCTGGATAAGGAACCCATCATCGAATACCTCCACTCCAACATCGTCATGTTGAAGTGGATGCTGGCCGAAGGCTACGGGGATGTGCGCACCATAGAGCGCCGGATCCGCGGCATGGAGGCCTGGCTGGCCAAGCCGGAGCTGATGGAAGCCGATGCCGACGCCGAATACGCCGCCGTCATCGAGATCGATCTGGACAGCATCAAGGAGCCCATCCTGTGTGCGCCGAACGATCCCGACGATGCCCGCCTGCTGTCCAGCGTGGCCGGCGATACCATCGACGAGGTGTTCATCGGTTCCTGTATGACCAACATTGGCCACTTCCGGGCCGCCGGTAAGCTGCTCAACCAGTTCAGCGGCCAGCTGGAGACCCGGCTGTGGATCGCCCCGCCCACCAAGATGGACCGGGATCAGCTGACCGAAGAGGGCTACTACGGCATCTTCGGCCGGGTAGGGGCCCGCATCGAGATCCCCGGCTGCTCCCTGTGCATGGGCAACCAGGCGCGGGTGGCCGACGGGGCCAACGTGGTCTCCACCTCCACCCGTAACTTCCCCAACCGCTTGGGCAAGGGGGCTAACGTCTACCTGGCGTCGGCGGAGCTGGCGGCGGTGGCGGCCATCCTGGGCAAGATCCCCAGCGTGCCCGAGTACCTGCAGTATGCGGCCAAGCTGGATGCCACGGCGGCAGATACCTATCGCTATCTCAACTTCAACGAAATCGCCAGCTATGTGCAGAAGGCCGATCAGGTGATCTTCAGCCAGCCGGCCTGATCAATACGGGGCTCGACATTGAGCCTTTTCCGCCAATGAAAAAGCCTCTTCATGAGGCTTTTTTTTTTGCCTGCCGGCCAGCCCCAGCATCATTTGCACCGAGATGAGCAGCAACTGTGCGACACGCCTCAACTTGGTGCCTGTTTTTGGTGTGTTTGGACTGTGATGGCGCAGGACAAGGCGCGCCTTGTTCCTGATCAGGCGGCGATGGGGTGATCGGCATGGTACTGACGGATTGGCATGACTCTTGATTAAAACCAAACGGTGTAACTATATGACCGTCTAGCAGGAGAGTTCAGGATGAAATTGATCACCGCCATTATCAAACCGTTCAAGTTGGACGATGTGCGTCAAGCCATCTCCAGCCTGGGGGTCGAAGGATTGACCGTCTCAGAAGTGAAGGGTTTTGGCCGCCAGAAGGGTCACACCGAGCTGTATCGGGGTGCCGAATACCAGGTGGATTTTCTGCCCAAGGTGAAGCTGGAAATCGCCACCGCCGCCGAGAACGTCGAGAACGTCATCGAGGCCATCTGCAAGGCTGCCTATACCGGTAAGATCGGTGACGGCAAGATCTTCGTTTATGACCTGTCCCATGCCGTGCGGATCCGCACCGGTGAGCTGGATGCGGAAGCGCTGTAAGTTAATCAGGGAGATAGCAACATGGAAGAATTGACCACCACAGTTGGCGAGCTGCGTTTCGCCCTCGATACCTTCTACTTCCTCATCACGGGTGCGCTGGTGATGTGGATGGCTGCCGGTTTCGCCATGCTGGAAGCCGGTCTGGTGCGTGCCAAGAACACCACCGAAATTTTGACCAAGAACATTCTGCTGTATGCCATCGCTTGTACTCTGTATCTGTTCATCGGCTACAACATCATGTACGTAGACAACCCCGAAGGGGGCTGGTTGCCGACCCTGGGCACCCTGATCGGTACCCAGGCCGCCGATGCCAGCCACTCTTTGGAATCTGACTTCTTCTTCCAGGTGGTGTTTGTCGCCACTGCCATGTCCATCGTGTCCGGTGCCGTGGCCGAACGGATGAAGCTGTGGGTCTTCCTGCTGTTCTCCGTGGTGATGACAGGTGTCATCTACCCGGTGGAAGGCTTCTGGACCTGGGGTGGCGGTTTCCTGAGTGCTGCTGGCTTCTCTGACTTCGCCGGCTCCGGCATCGTCCACATGGCCGGCGCTGCTGCGGCCCTGGCCGGTGTCCTGCTGCTGGGGGCTCGTCGTGGCAAGTACGGTAAGAACGGCGAGATCTACCCGATCCCCGGTTCCAACATGCCGCTGGCAACCCTGGGGACCTTCATCCTGTGGATGGGCTGGTTCGGTTTCAACGGTGGCTCCCAGCTGATGGTATCCGATGCCGAGAACGCCATCGCCGTGGGTCAGGTGTTCCTGAACACCAACGCCGCCGCCTGTGCCGGCTGTCTGGCCGCGCTGATCGTCACCAAGCTGACCTGGGGCAAGGCCGATCTGACCATGGTACTGAACGGCGCCCTGGCCGGTCTGGTGGCCATCACCGCCGACCCGCTGCACCCGAGCCCCATGCTGTCTGTGCTGATCGGCGCCCTGGCCGGCGTGCTGGTGGTCTATGCCATCGTCGCCATCGACAAGCTGAAGGTGGATGATCCTGTGGGTGCCATCTCGGTGCACGGTGTCTGCGGCTTCTTCGGTGTCATGGCGGTGCCGTTCAGCAATGGTGATGCCTCCTTCGGCAGCCAGCTGCTGGGGGCGGCCGTGATCTTCGGCTGGGTGTTTGCTGCTTCCTTGCTGGTATGGGGTGTACTCAAAGTTACCCTGGGTCTGCGCGTATCCGAGGAAGAGGAAATCACCGGTATGGATATTCACGACTGCGGTGTGGATGCCTACCCCGAGTTCGTCAGCGTCAAGTCCTCTATCTAAGACCCAGCCTTCCGGCTGAACCAGGCCCCGCCTCTTGGCGGGGCTTTTTTGTTGGGGCGCCGGCTGGCTCGGGGTAGACTCGAGGTTTGTCAGGAGGTGTGCCATGGAATACGAATTTATCCGGGATACCCAGGGACGGCTGAAGGCCAAGGTGGCCATGGGGCAGGAGGTGTTTGGCCGCTGGTTAAGCGAGGAGCTGGGAACCGATCTGACGCGTTTGGAGGCCCTGCTGGCCGATATTGCGGCCCTGGAGTCGGGCGATAAGGAACAGGTGAGCCACTACGGCCCGGGCTTCAGCCTGCACCTGGAGAGCGAGGAGGTGGAGCTGGTGGATAACGCTCTGCGCTTCGAGTTCGACGAGGGGCTGGAGCCGGATCTGAGTTACTACGATGACGAGTCCTTAGGGGGCTGTGGTCTGGTGGACTTTGCCCAGCTGTTGCGGGCTTGGCAACAATTCGTCTTGCAGGCCTGAGCCACCGCTTTGGTGCGTCAGTTAATGCCGCTTGCTCATTATTGGTGCGATGTGACTTGGCCTGATGACGGAATGGCGGCAAACGACGCCGTTTGCCGGCCTCTGCATAGCTGGCACAGACATTGAATCTGCCAGGGGAAACACCACTCCATCTTCAAGACTTCAAGAGGCACGCCCATGAAACTGATCAGCGCTATCATCAAACCCTTCAAGCTGGACGACGTTCGTGAGGCCGTGTCGGCCCTGGGCATCGACGGCATGACTGTCTCCGAGGTCAAGGGCTTTGGCCGGCAAAAGGGGCACACCGAGCTCTACCGTGGTGCCGAATATCAGGTGGACTTCCTGCCCAAGGTGAAGCTGGAGATCGCCACTCAGGATGACAACGTGGAACCGGTTATCGAAGCCATCAGCAAGGCGGCCTACACCGGCAAGATTGGTGACGGCAAAATTTTCGTGTTCGATCTGGCCCATGTCATCCGCATCCGTACCGGTGAGGTGGACGACGAGGCGCTCTAAGCCGCCGCTATGGCATTCGCATCCTGTTATCCCGGCTTAGGCCGGGATTTTTTATCTGGGGTCAAGGCAAGCCCGCTTTGGGCTTGCATGCCCGCTGTCCCCATGGAATAACCTAGGACAACTCATTGAAAGGAGAGCCTCTATGACACCGCAAGCCGGTATTTGTGCCGAACCCAACCTGCATGGTTACTATCTGATGTTCAATGTGGCCGCCGGTCACGAGGATGAGGTGCGCCATCAGCTGGCTGGCTTCCCGGCCCTGTGTCATCAGGTGACCGCAGAGTTTACCGAGGCAGACTTCAGTGGCCTGGTGGCCATTGGCGAGGGGGCCTGGGATCGCCTGTATCCCGGCGCGCGACCGGCCGAGCTGGCGCCTTTCCCCACCCCGGGGGGCGGGGAGCGTCAGGCGGTGGCCACCCCCTTCGATCTGTTTGTCCAGCTCAGAGGCAATCGGCTGGATGTGTTGCATCTGGCGGCGCAGCGGCTGATGGCCCGGCTGGGCGGACATGTGATGCTGGCCGAGGAGGTGATGGGCTTTCGTAACCAGGATTGTCGCGATCTCACCGGCTTTGTGGACGGCACCGAGAACCCCCAGGGGGAGCACAGGGCCGAGGTGGCGCTGGTGGCGGAGGGCTCCTTCGCCGGCGGCAGCTACCTGCATGTGCAACGCTTCGTGCATAACCTGGCGGTCTGGGAGCGTGTCTCCCTCAAGGAGCAGGAAGACACCATAGGCCGTACCAAGCGGGACAACATTGAATACGCCTCGGCGGATAAGCCCCTCACTGCGCATGTCAAACGCACCAACCTCAAGGATCCTCAGGGCAAGACCAAGGAGATACTGCGGCAGTCCATGCCCTGGGCCACCCTGGAGCGCCAGGGGCTCTACTTCATCGCCTGCTGTGCGACCCCCAGCCACTTCACCGACATGTTGTGCAGCATGTACGAGGGAGACGGCCAAGGGCATTTCGACCACCTGCTGCGCTTCACCCGTGCCGAAACCGGTGCGGCCTTCTTCGCGCCGTCGGAAACCTTCCTCAGCCGTGAAGGGCTGTGAGTTCGCCAAAAGCAAAAGCCCCCGCAAGACGGGGGCTTTTTGTTGGCTGGTTGACGGACTAACCCGTCTGCTCGAACAGCTCCAGCACCGAGTCGTACAACTCGTCGATGTCGGTCTCGGCGGTGGGGGTGATGAAGATGGTGTCATCCCCGGCGATGGTGCCCAGGATCCCCTCGGCCTTGCCAAGTGAGTCCAGCATGCGGGCAATCAGCTGGGCGGCTCCCGGGCTGGTGTGGATCACCAGCAGGATACCGTTGTGATCCACATCCAGTACCAGATTCTTCAGCGGTGTGGCTATGGTGGGCACACCCAGCTCCACCGGCAGACAGTAGACCATCTCCATCTTGGCATTGCGGGTACGCACGGCGCCGAACCGGCTGAGCATGCGGGAGACCTTGGACTGGTTGATGTTCTCGTAGCCCATGTCGTGCAGGGCCGAGACGATTTCGGCCTGGGAGCCGAATCGTTCCTCGCGGAGCAGTGCCTTGAAGGCTTTGATGAGTTGTTCTTGTCGTTCGCCTGGCTTCATAACCAATTAATCTGTTGTTTTTCCAGGATCTAATTTTGCAACTCTATGCTGTTTTTTGCAAGGAGTAGCGGAATCTTCTGCATATCCATGCAAAAAAACTTGCATTGACTCAGGCCGTCACTAGAATCGGCGCAAATAACGCCAGCGGAGTGAAAAAGGGCAGATGAGCATAGAGTTGAAAGGGGTCTCCAAGTCTTGGCTCAAGCAGACCATTCTCAGTGAGATCAGCTTTCGCTGTGAGGCGGGGGAGACTCTGGTGCTGTTGGGCCCCAGCGGTGCCGGCAAGAGCTCCTTGCTGCGTCTGATGAATCTGCTGGATGTACCGGATAGCGGCGCGCTGACCATCGCGGACCAGTCGTTCCAGTTTCCCTGTGATACCCAATCCCGTGAATTCGAGCGGCGCACCCGCGCCCTGCGCACTCAGGTGGGCATGGTGTTCCAGCAATATCACCTCTGGCCACACCTGAGCGTGCTGCAAAACCTGCTGGAGGCCCCCCTGAAGGTGCTGGGCCAGAACCGTACCGAAGCCAGTGACAAGGCGCTCTATCTGTTGACTCAGCTCAAGCTGGCGGACAAGGCGCACGCCTGGCCGGCCAGCCTCTCCGGTGGTCAGCAACAGCGGGTGGCCATCGCCCGTGCCCTCATGATGGATCCGAGCGTCTTGCTGTTTGATGAGCCCACGGCGGCGCTGGATCCCGAGATCACCAAGGAAGTGGCGGATATCATCTGCAAGCTGGCCGCCACCGGTATCACTCAGGTGGTGGTGACCCACGAAGTGGAGTTTGCCCGCCGCATCGCCAGCCAGCTCATCTATCTGGAACGTGGCCAGATAGTGGAGCAGGGGCCGGCCAGTCACTTTGCCCAGCCGCAAACCCAGCGGTTTGCCGATTACCTCAACCATTGATAACCAGGAAGGTGTGACATGAAAAAATCCATTCTTGCCCTTGCAGCCCTGACCCTGCTGGCCGGCCAGGCCATGGCTCAGGAGGTGAAGTTTGCCACCGAGGCGACCTACCCCCCGTTCGAGTACATGGACAGCAACAACGAGTTCCAGGGCTTTGACATGGATCTGGCTCGTGCCGTCTGTGCCGAAGCCAAGCTGACCTGCAGCTTCCACAATCAGGCCTTCGACAGTCTGATCCCCAGTCTGAAGTTCCGTCGTTTCGATGCTGCCATCGCCGCCATGGATGTGACGCCGGAACGGGCCAAGCAGGTGGATTTCTCTGACATCTACTACGAAAACTCCGCCGTATTCGTGGTGGCCGACGGCAAGTTTGCCAAGGCAGAAGAGCTGGCCGGCAAGAATGTCGGTGTGCAAAACGGCACTTCTCACCAGACCTACCTGCAGGAGCAGCTCAAGGATCAAGGCGTGGTGGCCGTGCCCTATGCCAGCTATCAGAACGCCTTGCTGGATCTGACCAGCGGCCGGGTGGAGGCCGTGTTTGCCGACACCGCCGTGGCGGCCGAGTGGCTCAAGGAGCACCCGGGCTACCAGATGCTGGGTAAGCCGGTGACCGATGCCAAATACTTTGGTGCCGGCTTTGCCATCGCGGTGAACAAGGGCAATCAGGCGCTGCTGGACAGCCTGAACAAGGGGCTGGCTGCCATCAAGGCTAACGGCACCTATCAGCAGATCTTCGATCGTTACTTCGCCAAGTAAGCCATGATGGGACTGTTACTCGATGCGGCCCTGATGACCCTGGGGCTAGCGCTGGTCTCCCTGGTGGTGGGGCTGTTGCTGGCCCTGTTGCTGAGCGCCGCAGAACTTAGCCGTTATCGGCTGCTGCGCTGGCCCGTGGTGGGCCTGACCACCCTGATCCGGGGATTGCCGGAGATACTGGTGGTGCTGTTTGTCTATTTCGGCTCCAGCCAGCTGTTGTTCTACCTGACCGGCGACTATGTCGAGTTCAGTCCTTTTTGGTGTGGTGTGGTGGCCCTGGCCCTGCTGTTTGCCTCCTACGGTACCCAGACCCTGCGGGCCGCCCTCAATGCCGTGCCCCTGGGGCAGTGGCAGGCGGCCCGGGCCCTGGGGCTGCCGGTGCGCCATACCTTCCTGCGCATCGTGCTGCCCCAGGCTTGGCGTCATGCCATCCCGGGCCTGGGCAACCAGTGGCTGGTGCTGCTCAAAGACACCGCCCTGGTCTCCCTCATCGGGGTCAATGATTTGATGCGTCAGGCACAGATGAATTCGGCCTCCAGCTATGCCCCCTTCACTTGGTATGCCCTGGCGGCCGCCATCTATCTGTTGATCACCCTGGTGAGCGGCTGGTGGCTCAAGCGAGCTCGGCTGCATGCTCATCGCTACGGAGGTTGAGCCATGCCCTATCTGGCTGAATTATTGACCGGGCTGGCCACCACCCTGGAGCTGACGGTGGTGAGCCTGTTGCTGGGCGGTGTGCTGGCCCTGCTGCTGACCTGGGTGCTGGAGCAGAAGATCCCGGTGCTGCGCCAGCTGACGGAATGCTATCTGCTGTTGTTTACCGGCACGCCGCTGCTGGTGCAGATCTTTCTCATCTACTACGGACCGGCCCAGTTTGACTGGCTCAAGCACAGCTGGGCCTGGGAATGGCTCAAACAGCCCTGGTTCTGTGCCGTGCTGGCCCTGGGCTTCAACACCGCCGCCTACTCCACCCGCCTGTTCAAGGGCGCACTGGATGCGGTGCCCAGTGGCGAGGTGCTGGCCTGCAAGGCCCTGGGCATGACGGCCTGGCAGACGCTGTCGGTGAAGCTGCGTCAGGCCCTGCGCCGGGCCGTGCCGGGCTATTCCAACGAGGTGATCCTGGTGCTCAAGGGCAGCTCCTTGGCCAGCACCATCACCATCATGGATGTCATGGGCATCGCCCAGCGGTTGCAGGGCCAGACCTACGACACCCTGGGGGTGTTCGGCACGGCCGGCCTCATCTACCTGGTGTTCAATGGCGCCTTGACCCTGTTATTCCGCCTGCTGGAGCGGCGGGTGTTGGCCTTCCAACTGAGTAGATAGTTTTCATGCGGCACCCATTTCAAGGGGGGGGCCGCCCTGCCATTCTGTTAATAAGCCGTTAATGAAATCAGTGTCTTGTTGCTCACAAAAACGGCCCCCCTTCCTGTCTGACCCCGGCAATTTCATCTAAGGTGGACTCAGGACAACGACCCTACCAGCTAGAAAAGATATGGAGTCCACTATGAAAGTTGCCGTTCTCGGTGCTGCCGGTGGTATAGGCCAGTCACTCTCCTTGTTGTTCAAAGCCCAGTTACCCGCCCACTTCGAGATATCGTTGTACGATCTATCACCGGTCACCCCGGGGATCGCGGTGGATCTGAGCCATATCCCGACCCAGCCGAAGATCGCCGGTTTTTGTGGTGACGACCCTTCCGCCGCGCTGGAGGGGGCGGACATCGTCATGATCCCCGCCGGGGTGGCGCGCAAACCCGGCATGGATCGTTCCGATCTGTTCAACTTCAACGCCACCGTGATCCACAAGCTCATCGGCTACTGCGCCCGGGTCTGCCCGAACGCCTGCATTGGCATCATCACCAACCCGGTGAACACCACTGTGCCCATCGCCGCCGAGGTGCTGGCCAAGGCCGGGGTGTATGACAAGCGCAAGCTGTTTGGCATCACCACCCTGGATGTGATCCGCGCTGAAACCTTCGTGGCCCAGGCCCGGGGGCTGGATCCTTCCCGAGTACGGGTGCCGGTCATCGGTGGCCACAGTGGCACCACCATACTGCCCCTGCTCTCCCAGGTGGCGGGTTGCCAGTTCGACGATGAGGAGGCCAGCGTCATCACGGATCACGTGCAAAACGCCGGTACCGAGGTGGTGCATGCCAAGGCCGGGGGAGGCTCTGCCACCCTGTCCATGGCCATGGCGGGATTTCGCTTCACCCAGGCGCTGGCCCGCGCCCTGTCCGGCGAGCCGGGGGTGGTGGAGTATGCCTATGTGGAGGGCAACACCGACTATGCCCGTTTCTTCGCCCAGGGGGTTCGCTTGGGGCGTCATGGTATCGAGGAGTGGCTCGACATCGGCCCGTTGAGCCCCCTGGAGCGCCAGGAGCTGGACAGCATGCTGGCCTCGTTGCGGGGCGACATTGCCCTGGGCGAGCAGTTCGCCCGCGAGCATTGAATGGTCGCGACGGTCAGTGCTAGGAGCTGGGGGGCGTGAGCCCCCTTTCTTTATCCTGTGTCAGGGCTCAAGATAGCGGCCGGGACGCCGATAGACAGGCATACAGGAGGAGTCCATGAAGCGAACTAGCCTATGGCTGAGTGGCCTGTTGGCGTGTGGCGCCATACAGGCGGACGAGCTGGCGCCCACCCAGGATATCTTTGCCGGCCTGGATGTGCCGACCCAGGAAGCGGTGCAGCCGGTGGCGGCCAGTGGTGCCATTCCGGCCGTCAAGCCCATCCAGCCAATTGAACCAGGTGAGTCTGACGGTGCCTTGCCACTCCCTCCTGCGCCGCCGGCCTCTGCGGCGCCGGCGACCGGTGAGGATGACAGCGATGGCAATATGCAAGCGGTGCAGCTGTATGATCCCGAGCAGTTGATCGACTGGATCAACCACAATACCCATTTGCAACGGGTCAAGGCCGATGATTGCCAGCTGGTGCAGGATATCGAGGCCCGCGCCAAGGTGATGATGCTGCCGGCCTACCAGTACCTGTGGGGGGACATGTTGGCCTGGGGGGTCTGTGTGCCCAAAAACGCCGAGCAGGGGGTGGATTATATGTGGCAGGCGGCCCGTCAGGGCCTGCCGGCTGCCCTGGAGCAGCTGGGGCGTTACTATGCCCAGGGCACCTTTGTGCAGAAGGATCCGCGTCAGGCGGCACTTCTGATGCGGGAAGCGGCCAGCTTGGGCTTGGTCAAGGCGCAGATCGCCTGGGTGCGGATGCTGGTGAATGGCCTGGGTAGCCCGCTGGATTACGAGGAGGCCTACCGCTGGTTGCATCATGCGGTGATCGGCGATGCCAAACAGCATGCCGAAGCCTCACGTCTGCTGGCACAACTGGCCAAGCGGATGCCCGCCAACGTGGTGCGGCGGGCCAAGGAATATCGCTAGGCGTCGTTCTCCTGGGTGGGCAGGTCGCTGATGCGGGCCTGCTTCACCATGTTGTTCTCCACCGCCAAGATCTCGATCAGCCGTTGATCCAGCTCTATCTTGTCACCGGGCTTGGGTAGTTCTTGCAGATACTCCAAGATCAGGCCGTTGAGGGTGACAGCCCCTTCCATGTTCAGCTCCCAGCCGAGCTCCTTGGCCAACTCCCGCAGATGGATGCCGCCTTCCACCAGATAACCGCCTTCGGGGAGGGGTTGGATCTCCTCGCTGGGGCTGGGGGCCAGACTGGTGGTGAAGTCCCCCACTATCTCCTCCAGAATATCGTCCAGCGTGGTCAGGCCACGGATATCACCATACTCGTCCACCACCAGGCCGATGCGCTCCTTGTTGCGCTGGAACTTGACCAGCTGCACGCTCAGCGCCGTGCCCTCGGGGATGTAGTACACCTCCCGCACGGTGCGCAGCAGGGCGGCCTTGTTGAACTGATCCTTGGCCAGCAGACGCAAGGCCTCCCGGGCATGGACGAACCCCACGGCATCGTCCAGGCTGTCGCGGTAGAGCAGCACCTTGGTATGGGGCGTGTTGGTGAGCTGGCGCAATATGGTCTTCCACTCATCATTGATGTTGATGGCGTAGATCTCGTTGCGCGGTACCATGATCTCTTCCACCGTCACCTTGCTCAGATCCAGAATGCCCAGCAGCATCTCCTGATTGCGACGGGGGATCAGGGCGCCAGCCTCGTTCACCACGGTGCGCAGCTCCTCGGTGCTCAGGGTATCGTCCTTGTTCTTCACCTGGATGCCCAGCATGGCCAGCACCGCATTGGTCAGCCCGTTCAGCGACCAGACCAGGGGATAGAGCAGGAACATGAGTCCCTTGAGGATGATGGAGGCGGGATAAGCCACCTTCTCAGGGTACATGGCCGCCAGGGTCTTGGGGGTGACCTCGGAGAAGATCAGGATGACGATGGTGAGGCCGGCGGTAGCCAGGGCGATACCCAGGTCGCCAAACAGCCGGATGGCCAGCACGGTGGCGATGGAGGAGGCGAGGATGTTCACCAGGTTGTTGCCGATGAGGATCAGGCCGATGAGACGATCCGGCCGGGACAATAACGCCTCCACCCGCATGGCGCCCTTGTGCTTGCTCTTGACCAAGTGCCGCAGCTTGTAACGGTTGAGGGACATCATGCCGGTTTCGGAACCGGAGAAGAAGGCGGAAATTACCAGCAACACCACCAGGCTGATCAGCAGGGCATTGGTCGATATCGAGTCCACTTAGGGATCCTTTCATGGCTAACAACGAGGGAATGGCACCGTCGCGGGGTCATCAGGCTAACAGCACCTCAATGATGACGCGACTGCCGAAATAGGCCAGGGTCAGCAGGGCGCTGCCCAGCAGGCTAAACAGGATCAGGGTCTTGCCCCGCCAGCCCTGGTAGTGATGGCCCCACAACAGGGTCACGTACAGGCACCAGGCCACCAGGCTCAGGCCGGCTTTCATGCTGGACAGGGGCGAGAAGGGGTCGGTGAGGAACAGCCAGCCACTGCCGATGGACAGGGTCAGCAGCGCTATCCCCAAGCCGATGAGCTGCATCACCCTGTGCTCCAGGGTCAGCAGTGGCGGCAGCCCTGGGATGGCCACCCGCTTGCGCTGCTTGAGGTGATGATCCAGGTAGGCCAACAGCAGGGTAAACAGGCTGGCGATGAGTAGCACCGCATAGCTGGAGAGGGCCAGGGCGATGTGCAGCAGCACCAGCGGGTGGTGCTCCAGATGGATGACATATTGTCCCGGGATCAGGTAATTCACCAGCAGCAGCAAGATGGCGAAGCCATAGGCCACCGGCAGCAGGATCCCGCCGTTGAGGCGGCGGCACAAGAGGGTCAGCAACAGGCTCACCAGCCAGGAGACGGCCGAGGCCACCTTGATGAGGCTCAGATCCTGGCCCGTCTCCAGGGCCGTGATTTCGTTGAATAACAGCAACAAATGCAACCCCAGGGCACTGCCGACCAGGGTCCATAGTGGCCAGCGGCCGCCTGTTCGCTCGGTCAGCAGCTGCTGCAAGGCCGCCAGGCTGGCCAGCAGATAGAGGGCGATGACGAGTATCGACAGGGTAGTCATTGTAATTACTTGAATTTTAGGAGTTTAAATTCAACGAGGGACTAGTATATCCGGCTCGGCAGCCCCTCGCCAGCGACGCCTTAAGATCTTGGGATGGTTTGCGTTATAATCACCGGCCATTACGCCATCAGTTTAGGAATGCGGCATGTTTGAGAATCTCACCGAGCGTCTTTCCCAGACGCTACGCAACGTGACCGGTCGGGGCCGCCTGACCGAGGAGAATATCAAGGATACCCTGCGGGAAGTGCGCATGGCCCTGCTGGAGGCGGACGTGGCCCTGCCGGTGGTCAAGGAGTTCGTCGCTCGGGTCAAGGAGCGGGCGGTGGGCCAGGAGGTCAGCAAGAGCCTGAGCCCGGGCCAGGCCTTCATCAAGATAGTGCAGTCCGAGCTGGTAAGCGTGATGGGCGAGGCCAACGAGAGCCTCAACCTAGCCACCCAGCCGCCGGCCATCATCCTGATGGCGGGCCTGCAGGGGGCGGGTAAGACCACCTCGGTGGGCAAGCTGGCCCGTTTCCTCAAGGAGCGGCACAAGAAGAAGGTGCTGGTGGTCAGTGCCGACGTCTACCGGCCGGCGGCCATCAAGCAGCTGGAACGGCTGGCCGAGGAGATTGGTGTCAGCTTCTTCCCCAGTCAGAGTGACCAGGCTCCCATCGCCATCGCCCAGGGCGCCATCGAGCATGCCCGCAAGCAGTTCTATGATGTGCTGCTCATCGATACCGCCGGCCGTCTGCACGTGGACGGCGAGATGATGGATGAGATCAAGGCACTGCATCAGGCGGTCAAGCCCATCGAAACCCTGTTCGTGGTGGATGCCATGACAGGGCAGGATGCCGCCAACACCGCCCGCGCCTTCAACGAGGCCTTGCCGCTGACCGGGGTGATCCTCACCAAGACCGACGGTGATGCCCGGGGTGGTGCCGCCCTGTCGGTGCGTCATCTCACCGGCAAGCCCATCAAGTTCCTGGGGATGGGGGAGAAGACCGAGGCCCTGGAGCCCTTCCATCCGGATCGGGTGGCGTCCCGCATCCTGGGCATGGGGGATGTGCTGTCCCTCATCGAGGAGATGGAGCGCAAGGTCGATAAGGAGAAGGCCACCGCTCTGGCGCAGAAGGTGCAAAAGGGCAAGGGCTTCGACCTGGAGGACTTCCGGGATCAGCTGGCCCAGATGCGCAACATGGGCGGCATGATGGGGCTGCTGGATAAGCTGCCGGGGGTCTCCGGCCTGCCGGACAACGTCAAGGATCAGATCGATGACAAGCTCACGGTGCGCATGGAAGCCATCATCAGCTCCATGACCCCGGCCGAACGCCGTCACCCGGACATCATCAAGGGTTCCCGCAAGCGCCGCATCGCCCTGGGTTCCGGCGTGCAGGTGCAGGATGTGAATCGCCTGCTCAAGCAGTTCGATCAGATGCAGAAGATGATGAAGAAGATGTCCGGCAAGGGCGGCGTGCGCAAGATGATGAGTAACATGAAGAACATGCTGCCGCCGGGCGGCTTCGGCCGTGGTCCCTTCTGAGCTTTGCCGCGGAAAGGCAGCCAGTTTGGTTGCATTCCGCGCGGTTCTGAGTAAAATGTCGCGGCTTATTTTAAGCTAGGGTTTGTGTTTTCTGCAGACCCGATTTCATTCAAGTTAAAGAGGACGGTTATGGTAACCATTCGTTTGCAACGTGGTGGCGCAAAGAAGCGTCCCTTCTACCAAGTCGTTGTGGCTGATGGCCGTTTCGCTCGTGATGGTCGTTTCATCGAGCGTGTTGGCTTCTTCAACCCCATGGCTTCTGGTCAAGCCGAGAAGATGAACCTGGATATGGCTCGTATCGAGCACTGGGTTGGTCAAGGCGCCAGCGTGTCTGATCGCGTTGCCAAGCTGATCAAGGACGCCAAGAAGGCTGCCTAATTTCGAATTTTGTTTGAGGCGTTAAGGTGAGTAACCCGATAGTTGTTGGTCGTCTCGGTGCCGTGTACGGCATCAAAGGTTGGCTGAAAGTCAATTCCTTTACCGACAATGCCGAGAGCATTTTCGAGTACGCCCCCTGGCTGTTGCAGCAAGGTGGGCAGTGGCGTGAAGTCCGGTTAGCCGGCTGGAAGCGTCACAACAATGGGCTGCTCTGCAAGCTGGACGGTATCGACCTGCGAGAAGAGGCCCAGGCCCTGGTGGGCGCCGATATCGGCGTGTCGCCGGAACAGCTGCCGTCCCTGCCGGAGGGTGAATACTACTGGCGCGACCTGATTGGTTGCCGAGTGGTCACCACCAAGGGGTACGAGCTGGGCGAAGTGAGCGAGCTCATGGAGACCGGCTCCAACGATGTTCTGGTGGTCCAGGCCAAAGCAAATGATGCGTTTGGTATGAAGGAACGTTTGATCCCGTTCCTGGAAGAGCAGGTCATCAAACAGATTGACCTGGCTGGCCATACCATTGAAGTAGATTGGGATCCGGGCTTTTAAGCCCCGCAAGTAGCAGTTGGCTGGAGGTTCTATGTGGATTGGGGTGGTTAGCCTCTTCCCGGAAATGTTCCGAGCCATCACCGACTTCGGGGTAACCGGGCGCGCCGTCAAACGGGGTCTGTTGCAGATCCACAGCTGGAATCCGCGGGATTTCGCTCAGGACAAACACCGCACGGTCGATGATAGACCCTACGGTGGTGGCCCAGGCATGCTGATGATGGTGCAGCCATTGCAGGAAGCCATTCGGGCGGCCAAGGCCGCCGCAGGTGGCGAGGCAAGGGTCATCTATCTCTCCCCGCAGGGGCGGCCTCTAACCCAGGCCGGTGTGCGGGAACTGGTGCAGCACCCCAAGCTGATTCTGGTGGCGGGGCGCTACGAAGGTATCGACGAGCGGATCATCCAGACCGAGATCGATGAAGAATGGTCTGTTGGTGATTACGTGTTGAGTGGCGGCGAGTTGCCTGCCATGACCCTGATTGACGCGGTATCGCGTCTGGTACCCGGGGTCTTGGGCGATCAGGCCAGTGCCGAGCAGGACTCCTTTACCGAAGGCCTGCTGGATCATCCTCACTATACCCGACCGGAAGAGATGGCTGGGCTGGCGGTGCCGGAGGTGTTGCTGAGTGGGAACCATGAAGGGATCCGACAGTGGCGTCTGAAACAGGCATTGGGGCGTACCTGGTTGAGAAGGCCGGAACTACTAAACAACCTAGCTCTGACTGACGAGCAAGAGAAGCTTCTTGCCCAGTTTGTTCGCGAGCATAAGTGACGAACAGCAGTAGAGTTTTCAGTTAATCCTAGGTAGGAAGAGACTATGAGCAAAATCATCAAGCAACTCGAGCAAGAACAAATGCGTTCCGACATCCCGGCTTTCGGCCCGGGTGACACCGTACGTGTACAAGTACGCGTAAAGGAAGGTAACAAGGAGCGTCTGCAGGCGTTCGAAGGCGTGGTTATCGCCAAGCGCAACCGCGGCCTGCACTCTGCATTCACCGTGCGTAAGATCTCCAACGGTGAAGGTGTTGAGCGTGTATTCCAGACCCACAGCCCGCTGATCGCCAGCGTTGAGCTGAAGCGTCGCGGTGATGTGCGTCGTGCCAAGCTGTACTACCTGCGCAACCTGTCTGGTAAGAAGGCACGTATCAAAGAGAAGCTCAACTAATCGACTGCTCTTTGCCAAACAAAAGGCTCGCCACTGGCGAGCCTTTTTTGTTACCGGAGCGGCTTATTCGCTGACGCAGAGCACCGAGTTTTCGCCGCCAAAGGGATTGGCGCAGTAGGCCTCGGCCTCCCAGTCATTGTCGAACCATTCTTGGCCGGCGGCATCCACCAGGCGGAAACGGTACTGGTATTGGGGCTGTTGATCGACCGGCAACTTGAGGCTGGCCTTGAACACCCCGCTCTTGAGCGGCTTGAGCTCAATGGGTTCCCAGCCGGCAAATTCGCCCAGCAAAAACACCGACACAGCCTCTTTGGCCGCCGCTTTGCTGACTTCGAACGTCACCTGGACTTCCGGCTTGCTCTTAAGAAACTTCTTCGTGACAGCCATATCATCTCCTTGATATTCAAACCCTAGTCTGGGATGGAATGCGTTGCTTCCGCCAAGGATGATAAAACAAAACGGCCACCTATGGTCATATTTTGGCCGTCAATTGGCAAAGATCCGTCCAGTGGCTGAGTTGTGATCATGGCAGCTGAAAATGGTGGCGCAGCAGGGCGTGGGTGAAAGTGGCTTTCAGGTAGAAACCGCGGGGACGGGTCTGGATGCGCTGGCCTTGCAGGCCGATGGCGCTGGTAAGGGCCCGGCCATTGGCCGCCTTGGGGCGAAGTTGCAGCACTTGGCCCTGACGGGCACTGATCTGCTCGATGCGCCCCAGGGCTATCTGCTCCATCAGTTCCTCCCAGTCCTGCCGCAACAAGGCTTCCTCCTCCGGGCTGGGGCTCCACAGAAACGGACTGGCCACCCGACGTTCACCCAACGGCAAGCTGCGGCTGGCTTCTACCGGGATCCACAGCACCCGACTGAGTTTGTTGCGGACGCTGCTCTCCTCCCAGCGTTGGCCGGCGATGCCCAGCAGGGGCGCCACGCAGACGAAGGTGGTTTCCAGCGGGCGACCGGACTCATCGATCGGCAAGGTCTTGAGCTCTATCCCTAAGTCGGGAAAATCCTGTTCCGGCTTGCTGCCCGCCGTGGCGCCCAAGTGCCACTCCAGCAGCTGACCGACCCAGCCTTTTTCTCGCTTAAGGTTATCGGGCAGGCTGACGCCGGCCTGAGCGGCCAGCTCAGCCAGGCTATGGCCGGCCAGGTTAAGACTGCGTTGGAACAGTTCCTGTTCACTGCGCGGTGATGTTGGGGTCATGGTGGCCATGAGTGATGAATTAATCGTCAGATCATACAGGCTGCCACTGAGGGTGCCCAGCGGTGAATTTTATAATAAAAAAGTTTATTTTTCATGATGTTAAATATCATGGTGCCGCGACTTGGTCGGCATGGCTGCTTATTTGCGTCTTATCCCGCCACTACTCGCCTAAGATGCACAGAGTTATCCACAAAATAACTGGATAACTATCAGATCCTGCAATCCCTTGCCCTGATCGGCCGTATGCCATCCAGGCTTGCAGCGATATTTGTTGAATAATTAGTCTGGATTGGGCTTTTGCTCGAAATTCAATCAGTGCAAGATACTCACAAAGCGCAAGCCAGGGAGGCTCGCCACAAAATCAAAAACAAGGGTAACAAGGCTGTAACTTATTAATTATTAATGATTAAATGTTTAAATCATTGCTTGACAGTCCGGAGTGGCCTTGTAGTCCATTGAATAAGCCAAGCTCTATACCGACTTTTTCAGATCCTTATCCACAGATGTGGTGGCTAAATGGATTGGATCCTGGATCCTTCCGCAGGATCTGTGAGCAGGATGGTCTAAACAGCCATCTTGCTCACAGGCTGAACTTGTCCGTTTGCTGCTGGGGGCTGAATGTGAAAAAATCGTCACCAAGAAACAGAGTCTTATCGACAAGGTGATTGCGTGATTGATGGCGATGGTTTTCGCCCCAACGTTGGTGTCGTGATCTGCAATCGCAATGGACAGGTGTTATGGGCTCGGCGATTCGGTCAGCATTCTTGGCAGTTCCCCCAAGGGGGAGTCGATGAGGGGGAAACCCCCGAAGAAGCCATGTATCGCGAGCTGTATGAAGAGATCGGCCTCAGACCCGGAGACGTTACGATTTTGGCGACCAGCCGCAACTGGCTGAAGTACCGTCTGCCAAAGCGATTGATACGTTGGGATAGCTCCCCGGTGTGCATCGGCCAGAAACAGAAATGGTTTCTGCTGCGCCTGGAGGAGAGCAAAGAATCTTGCATCCAGTTTGGCTGTCATGGCCAACCGGAGTTTGATGACTGGCGCTGGGTCAGCTACTGGTATCCTGTGCGCCAGGTGGTCTCCTTCAAACGCGAGGTGTACCGGCGGGTGATGAAGGAATTCGCGCCCATCGCCATGCCTGTAATCAACAAGAAAGAGCCGCGGCGTCCACGGGGACGCTAGCGCCAGCCGGTACGGGAGGAGACAGGGTGTTAACGGCATTGCGACAAATCGTCGAAGGGGTGACCTTGGCCCCATCGCTGCAAGAAGCCATGCACACCCTGGCGGCCCAGACCCGCAAGGCGATGGAGGTGGACTGCTGTTCCATCTATCTCTCAGAGGCCCAGCGGCGCCGCTATCGCCTGGCGGCCACCGATGGTCTCACCCCCGAGGCGGCCGGTAAGACGGTACTGCCGTTTGACGAGGGGCTGGTGGGGCTGGTGGGGCGCCGAGAGGAGCTGATCAACCTGGCCGATGCGCCGGCGCATCCCAGCTTCAAATACCTGCCGGAAGTCGGTGAGGAGGAGTTTCACTCCTTTCTGGGTGTGCCCATCATGCACCAGCGCCGGGTCCTGGGGGTGCTGGTGGTGCAGCAGCGGGAGTCCCGGCAGTTCGACGAGACCGATGAGTCCTTCCTGGTGACCCTGGCGGCGCAGCTGGCCGGCCGCATCGCCCACGCCGAGGTGAAGGGCATACTGCTCAATCAGCATCATTGGCGGCGCACCCTCAAGGGGGTGGCGGCCTCGCCCGGCTTGGCCATCGCCAAGGCCTGGATCTGGCAACCCAAGCTGGAACTGGCCCAGATCAACCTCAAGCACAGTGACGACCCCGAGCTGCAGTGTGAACTGTTGCAGCAGGCGGTGCTGCAGGTGCAGATGGATCTGGATGGTCTGGCATTGCGCTTTCGTGAGTCGGTTGCCAAGGACTCCGGCGCCATCTTCGAGATCTACCAGCATCTGCTCACGGATCCGGCCTACATGCGCCAGATCGAACAAGCCATTCGTCAGGAGAGTTGGAGCGCCGCCTCGGCGGTCCGGCAGGTGACCGAGCGGTTCATCGCCCAGTTCGAGGCCATGAGTGATCCCTACCTACGGGAGCGGGCGCTGGATCTGCGGGACGTGGCCCAACGGCTGCTGAGCCGCCTGGCTCACAGCCATCATGAAGAGTACGAGTTTGACGAGCCGGTGGTGCTGATGGCCGAAGAGGTTACCGCCACCCTGCTGGCCGAAATACCGCGGGATCGTCTGGTGGGCATGGTCTCCATGCGCGGGGCGGTGAATTCCCACGCTGCCATCCTGGCCCGGGCCTTGGGGATACCGGCGGTGATGGGACTGGATCTGCCGCTGGCCGAACTGGATCAGCGCCTGCTGGTGGTGGATGGCAACATAGGCGAGCTCATCATAGAGCCCAACCCCTCGGTGCTGGAGGAGTATCAGCAGCTCATTCGCCAGGCCAAGGCCTTTGATGCCCTGGTGGGCGGCGAGAGTCATCTGCCCTCGGTGACCCGGGACGGGGTGCGCATCTCAGTGCTGCTCAATGCCGGTTTGTCGGTGGACAGCGAAAACGCCATGCTGGATGTGGCGGACGGCATCGGTCTGTACCGCACCGAGATCCCCTTCATGCTGCACGACAGTTTTCCATCGGAGCAGGAACAGACTACGCGCTACCGCGCCATCCTGGCCAACTATCCTAATAGACCCGTCTGCATGCGGACGCTGGATGTGGGGGGCGATAAGCCGCTGCCCTACCTGCCCATCGTGGAGGATAACCCCTTCCTCGGCTGGCGTGGCATTCGCCTGACCCTGGATCACCCCGAGCTGTTCCTCTCTCAACTCAAGGCCATGTTGCGGGCCAGTGAGCAGCAGGACAACCTGTCCATCATGCTGCCCATGGTGACCTCGCTCTCCGAGGTGCAGGCCGGTCGACGTTTGCTGGATCAGGCCTGGCTGGAGGTGTCCGAAGAGCTGGGACGGCGGGGCAGCAGCATTCGCTACCCCAGTCTGGGGGCCATGATAGAGGTGCCGGCGGCGCTGTACATACTGCCGGAGATGGCCGCCTACGTGGATTTCTGGTCGGTGGGCAGCAATGACCTCACCCAGTACCTGTTGGCGGTGGATCGCAACAACAGCCGGGTGGCCGATATCTATGACGCCTTTCATCCGGCCGTCATCCGCGCCCTGTATCAGGTGGCCAACGAGGCGCATCAGCACGCCAAGCCGGTGTCGGTGTGCGGTGAGCTGGCGGGGGATCCCCTGGGGGTGCTGGTGCTGATGGCCATGGGCTATCGGCGTTTCAGCATGAACCTCAGCAGCATCCCCAAGATCAAGTACGTGATCCGGCGGGCCAGCCTGGAAGAGCTGCAGCCCTTGCTGGAGCTGGGGCTCAAGCAGGATAATTCTGCCGCCCTAAAGAGTCTGTTCAGCGGTTATCTGGAGCAAATCGGTCTGGCCAGCTTGCTTCCCAGCAAACATTGATTTCACCGCCCGCCGGGTCGCCAGGGGCGACCCGGTTTTTTATCGCTAATCCACGAGGGTTTTTGCCGTCATGAGTGCCTCGCACCTGAATTTTCCCAAGATAGATCCTGTCCTCCTGAGCGTCGGCCCCCTGCAGATCCATTGGTATGGGGTCATGTATCTGGTGGGCTTCCTGTTCGCCATGTGGCTGGCCAATCGGCGGGCCGACCGCTCTGCCGGCGCCTGGCGTCGTCAGGAGGTCTCGGATCTGATGTTTTACGGCTTCCTGGGGGTAATCCTCGGCGGCCGTCTTGGTTATGTGCTGTTCTACAACCTGCCGCTGTTTTTGGCCGATCCCCTCTATCTGCTGCGCATCTGGCAGGGGGGCATGTCCTTCCACGGCGGTCTGGTGGGGGTGATACTGGCCATGGTCTGGTTTGCTCATCGTACTCACAGGCACTTCTTCACGGTGGCGGACTTTGTTGCGCCCCTGGTGCCCTTTGGCCTGGGGGCGGGACGGCTGGGCAACTTTATCAACGGCGAGCTGTGGGGGCGGGTGACGGATCTGCCCTGGGCCATGGTGTTCCCCACCGGCGGGCCTGAGCCACGCCATCCCTCCCAGCTGTACCAGTTTGCTCTGGAAGGGGTCTTGCTGTTTATCATTCTGAACCTGGCCTGGCGCCGGCAGCCGCCGCGGGGGGTGATCTCCGGCCTGTTCCTGGTCTGCTATGGTCTGTTCCGCATTCTGGTGGAGTTTGTCCGTCAGCCAGACGCCCAGCTGGGCCTCTATTTCAATCTGATCAGCATGGGGCAGATCCTTTCCCTGCCCATGGTGTTGGCTGGCCTGCTGATGATCTGGATTGGCTATCGCAAGCCCGCCTGGTTTGGCGTCCGGCAACAAGGAGACAAGGCATGAAGAATTACCTGGAACTGATGGCCACCCTGCTGGCCCAGGGTACGCCCAAGGAAGACAGAACCGGTACCGGTACTCTGTCGCAATTTGGTTATCAGATGCGCTTTGACCTGAGCCAGGGCTTCCCCTTGGTCACCACCAAGAAGTGCCACCTGAAGTCCATCATTCATGAGCTGTTGTGGTTCCTGCAGGGGGACACCAACATTGCTTATCTCAAGGAGCATGGCGTCAGCATCTGGGACGAGTGGGCAGATGAGCAGGGCAACCTAGGGCCTGTGTACGGCCATCAATGGCGTGCCTGGCCGGCGCCAGACGGTCGGCACATCGATCAGATGCAACGGGTGTTGGATGACATTCGCAACAACCCCGATTCCCGCCGCATCATTGTTTCGGCTTGGAACGTGGCGGATCTGGACAAGATGGCCCTGGCGCCCTGCCATGCCTTCTTCCAGTTCTATGTGGCGGACGGCAAGCTCTCCTGTCAGCTGTATCAGCGCAGTTGCGATGTGTTCCTGGGCTTGCCGTTCAACATCGCCAGTTATGCCCTGCTCACCCACATGGTGGCCCAGCAGTGCGACCTGGCCGTGGGAGACTTTGTCTGGACCGGCGGGGATGTGCACCTCTACCGCAATCACCTGGAGCAGGCCAAGCTGCAGCTGAGCCGGGAGCCTCGCCCGCTGCCGACCCTGAAGATTGTGCGTCGCCCTGCCTCCTTGTTTGATTACCGCTTCGAGGACTTTGTCATCGAAGGGTACGATCCTCACCCCGCCATCAAGGCGCCCGTTGCCGTATGAAACCGGTTGTCGGCCATTTCTTTCGGGATGTGGCCGATAATTCCTGCCAATTCTTCTGAATAATCGAGCTATAGTGCTTTCATAAACGATTAATGGCGTGCTTGCCGTCCGTTTATACTTGTCCACCGCTCAATATTTGTGAGGCCTGTCACCATGCGTCAGACCATTCAGAAGTTTTTGCAGCTGGAGTCCGCCAGCGGCATCATTCTTATTTTCTCGGCTCTGTTGGCCATTGTGCTGGCCAATTCACCGTTGGCCGGTGTGTATACAGGGTTTCTCGACACCGAGGTCCAGATCCGTATCGCCTCCCTGGATCTGCACAAGCCCCTGCTGCTGTGGATCAACGATGGCTTGATGGCCATCTTCTTCCTGCTGGTGGGCCTGGAGGTGAAACGGGAGATGCTGGAGGGAGCCCTCTCCAGCCGTGAGCAGGCCATCTTCCCGGCGGTAGCGGCCATCGGCGGCATGCTGATGCCCGCCATCATCTATCTGTTGTTCAATCTGGACGACCCCATTACCCGCAATGGCTGGGCCATTCCGGCGGCCACCGACATCGCCTTTGCCCTGGGGGTGATGGCGCTGCTGGGCAATCGCGTGCCCACCAGTTTGAAGGTGTTCCTGCTGGCCCTGGCCATCATCGATGATCTGGGGGTGATCCTCATCATCGCCCTCTTCTATACCCAGCAGCTGACGCTGTCCGCGCTCCTGATTGCCGCCGTGGCTGTGGCCGTATTGATCTGGATGAACCGGCGCGGCGAGGACAGGATCAGCCTGTACCTGCTGGTGGGACTGGTACTCTGGGTGGCGGTGCTCAAATCGGGAGTGCATGCCACCCTGGCGGGCGTGGTGGTGGGCTTCCTCATCCCCAACAAGGGAAGCCGGCATGAGTCGCCGCTGCAGCATCTGGAACATCAGCTGCACCCCTGGAGTGCCTACCTGATACTGCCCTTGTTCGCCTTTGCCAATGCCGGTGTTTCCTTATCTGGAGTCGGCCTGGCCGATCTGGCTTCCCCTCTGCCACTGGGCATCATGTTGGGGCTGTTTGTGGGTAAACCCCTGGGGATCTTCCTCATCAGCCTGTTGGCGGTACGCATCGGTCTGGCCAAGCTGCCGCCGGGGGTCAACTTCAAACAGATCTTCGCGGTGAGCGTGCTGTGTGGTATCGGTTTTACCATGTCGATGTTTATCGCCTCCCTGGCCTTCGAGTTGGCCGGGATGGAGTACGGTGTCTTCTCGCGCCTGGGGATCCTGGGCGGCTCTACCCTGGCGGCTGTGGTGGGCTATGCGCTGTTGCGAAGCGTCCTGCCAGACAGTCAGGGTTCAGGTGGGCGTGTTAGCCTGAATTAAGTCACCAGCCCGGTCACCGAGATCGGGCTTTTTATTGAATACCAGGATTGGTGTAACGAGGAAGAGATCCCATGTCCCACCTTAATTACAACCATCTCTACTATTTCTGGATGACCCAGAAACGCGGCTCGGTGACCCGAGCGGCGGAGGCGTTGTTTCTGACCCCCCAGACGGTCACCGGCCAGATCCGCCTGCTGGAGCAGCGGCTGGGGGGGCGTCTGTTCAAACGTAAGGGGCGTCAACTCGAGGCGACCGAACTGGGCCAGCTGATTTTTCAGTATGCCGACAAGATGTTCAGCCTCTCCTACGAGATGCTCGATATCATCAACTACCGCAAGGACAACCACATCATGTTCGATGTGGGGATCGCCGATGCCCTGTCCAAACGGCTGGCCAGTCGGGTGTTGCTGTCCGTGCTGCCGGCGGATGGCAATATTCATCTGCGCTGTTTCGAGTCCACCCATGAGATGCTGTTGGGTCAGCTGAGCGAGCACAAGTTGGACATGATACTGTCCGACTGCCCGGTGGACTCCAGCCAGCATGCCGGCCTGCTCTCCAAGAAGCTGGGGGAGTGTGGCGTGAGCTTCTTCTGCAAGAGTCCCCTGCCCAAGGCACCGTTTCCCGCCTGTCTGGAGGAGCGCAAGCTGCTGATCCCAGGCCGCCGCACCGCCATGGGCCGTCAACTGACCCGCTGGTTCGAAGAGAAAGGCCTGCACCCCAAGGTGCTGGGAGAATTTGACGACGCCGCCTTGATGAAGGCCTTCGGCTTCTTCAATCAGGGTATCTTCGTGGCACCCTCCCTCTATCAGGAGGAGCTGCTGGAAGGGGAGGCGGTGGAGCTGCTCGGCGAAACCCATGAGCTGAAGGAAGAGTAC
This sequence comes from Pseudaeromonas paramecii, assembly GCF_039540575.1. Classification (NCBI taxonomy): domain Bacteria; kingdom Pseudomonadati; phylum Pseudomonadota; class Gammaproteobacteria; order Aeromonadales; family Aeromonadaceae; genus Pseudaeromonas; species Pseudaeromonas paramecii. Next base: position 74,271 of record NZ_BAABFC010000013.1, on the reverse strand, counting down.
TACGTGATCTTTGCCGAACGGATGATCCAGCACCCGGCGGTGAAGAAGATCTGCGAGAGTGATTTTTCCGAGCTATTTGGCGGTAAGCAGCCGTTTTAGGCGGCAAAAATGTAATCGCTTCCTTCCTAATCGAGGCGTTGCTGGTATCATGCCAGCATTTCCTTGATACGAGATGCGACCCATGCAGATTGAAGACATGCAGACTCAGGCCGGTAAGGCCGTCTCGCTGCTCAAGGCGTTGGCCAATGAGCATCGGCTGCTGATCCTGTGCCACTTGCAGGCCCAGGAGTTGTCGGTGGGGGAGCTTAACGAGCGGCTGGGTCTCAGCCAGTCGGCCCTGTCACAACATTTGGCGGTGCTGCGGCGGGATGAGCTGGTGGCTACCCGCAAATGTGCCCAGACCGTCTATTACTCCCTCAAGAGTGACGAGGTGCGCAGCATCATAGGGGTGTTGCACCAGCTCTACTGCCAGGCCTAGTGCCTGGTTTTTTTGCGGTCGCGCAGACAAAAAAAAACCGGCGAATGCCGGTTTTTTTGTGCCATCAAAGCCGGATTACAGGGCCTTGATTTGGGCAGCCAGGCGAGCCTTGTGACGGGCGGCCTTGTTCTTGTGGATCAGGCCCTTGGTGGCCATGCGATCCAGGATCGGCTGAGCGGCGGTGAAGGCGGCTTGGGCGGCAGCCTTATCGCCAGAGGCGATGGCGGCAACAACCTTCTTCACATAGGTACGGGTCATGGAACGGCGGCTGGCGTTGTGCTGGCGAGCCTTCTCTGCCTGAATCGCGCGCTTCTTAGCAGATTTGATGTTAGCCAAGGTATAACTCCTAAAACTGTCTTAGCGAGTGTGCTGAAAAGGCCGAGAATATGCCTTCTCAGCCCGTTAAAGTCAAATGATTTGAGCAAATAACCACCGCGAGCCAGTAGCCTGAGCCTTGGCGGATAGTTACACTGTCGGCCGATTTTAGCAGTCTTTGTACGGTTGTCACCGTTTTTAAGGATCCAACGTGAGCAAGAAACTCCTCAAATCCGGCATGCTGGTGTCCGGCATGACCCTGGCCTCCCGGGTGTTGGGTCTGGTGCGAGACGTGGTGATCGCCCATCTGCTGGGGGCGGGGTTGGCCGCCGACGTCTTCTTCTTTGCCAATCGCATCCCCAATTTTCTACGGCGGCTGTTTGCCGAGGGAGCCTTCAACCAGGCTTTCATCCCCGTGATGACCGAATACAAAAAGGCGGATGAAGACAAGACGGCAGTGCGGGAGCTGCTGGCGGTGGTGGCGGGCACCCTGGGCGGCATCATCACGCTGGTGACCCTGCTGGGTATGCTGGGGTCGGCCGTGATCACGGCGCTATTTGGCTGGGGCTGGTTCATGGACTGGTTGCAGGACGGGCCGGGGGCGGCCAAGTTTGAGATGGCCAGCCTGCTGCTGAAGATCACCTTCCCCTACCTGTGGTTCATTACCTTTACCGCCATGTCCGGGGCCGTGCTCAACACCTATGGCCGCTTCGGGGTCTCTTCCTTCACCCCGGTGTTTCTCAACGTGGCCATGATAGGGGCGGCCTGGTGGATTTCACCCAAGCTGGTGCACCCTGAAATCGGGTTGGCCATCGGCGTCTTTCTCGGCGGCCTGCTGCAGTTTGTCTTTCAGTATCCCTTCCTCAAGCGGATGGGGCTGCTGGTGTGGCCGCGCTGGGGCTGGCATCACCCCGGGGTGGTGAAGATCCGCACCCTGATGCTACCGGCCCTGTTCGGCGTGTCGGTCAGCCAGATCAATCTGTTGCTCAACACCATGCTGGCCTCCTTCCTGGCCACCGGGGCTATCAGTTACCTCTATTACTCGGATCGCCTGCTGGAGTTTCCCTTGGGCTTGTTCGCCGTGGCCATCAGTACCGTGATACTGCCGGCCCTGTCTCGTCGCCATGTGGATGCAGACCCCAAGCTGTTTGCCCAGACCATGGACTGGGGGGTGCGGATGGTGATGCTGTTGGGCCTGCCGGCCATGTTCGGCATCATGTTGCTGCGAGAGCCGATCCTGCGGGTGCTGTTCATGCGGGGGGAGTTTGGTCCTCACGAGGTACAGATGGCCGCGGCCAGTCTGCTGGCCTCCACCACAGGGCTGCTCTCCTTGATGCTGATCAAGGTGCTGGCGCCGGGCTTCTATGCCCGTCAGGATACCCGCACCCCGGTGCGCATCGGCATTCTGGCCATGGTGGCCAACATGGTCTGCAACCTGATCTTCATCTATCCCCTGGGCTATGTGGGACTGGCATTGGCCACCGCCTGCTCCGGCACCCTCAACGCCGTCTTGCTGTTCTCTGGCCTTTATCGGGCCGGCGTCTACCGCCCAGGCCGGGAGACGAGCCGCTTCGTGCTGCAGCTGCTGCTGGCCACCGCTGCCATGGGGGCCCTGCTGTGGCGGCTCTCGCCGGCGCTGGAGGTGTGGAGTCACTGGTCCATGGCGCGCGCCAGCCTGGAGCTGATAAAGCTGATCCTGCTGGGGGGCGGCGTCTATGGCTTGGTGCTGCTGGTGGCCGGGGTGCGGCCACGGCACCTCAAAACTGCCGCCGAGGGCTGAACCCGTGGGGGCTTTACGCTATAATCCGCCGATTTCGCCAGCCAGTTAAGGAATTGCCAGCGTCATGGAGTTGATCCGCGGTCTGCATAATCTGCGTCCTGAACATGCCGGTTGTGTACTGACCATTGGGAATTTTGACGGTGTGCACCTGGGTCACCAGGCGGTGCTACAGCAGCTTAAGCAGCAGGCCCATGCCCTCGGGGTGCCGGCCTGCGTCATGTTGTTTGAGCCCCAGCCGCTGGAGCTGTTTATCCAGCACCAGGCGCCGGCACGACTGACCCGGCTGCGGGAGAAATACCTGGCGCTGGCGCGTCTGGGCATCGACCGCCTGCTGTGCGTCCGCTTTCATCACGCCTTTGCCCAATTGCAGCCCGAGCTGTTTATCGAACAGATACTGGTGCAGCAGCTGGGGGTGCGCTTCTTGATCGTCGGTGATGATTTTCGCTTCGGGCGGGAGCGGCGCGGGGATTTTGCCCTGCTGCAGCAAGCCGGGCGCCGGCACGGTTTTGCCGTGGTCAGCACCCAGAGCTTCTGTGTCGATACCCAGCGGGTCAGCAGCACGCTGGTGCGCGAGGCCTTGGGGGAGGGGAACCTGACTCAGGTGCAGCGCATGCTGGGTGAGCCTTATACCCTGTCGGGGCGGGTGGCCCACGGTGACAAGCTGGGGCGCACCATCGGCTTCCCCACCGCCAACGTCCACCTCAAGCGCCGTCGGGTGCCGGTCAGTGGCGTGTATGCGGTAGAAGTGTTATTTTCTGGCCAACTCCACCATGGGGTGGCCAATGTGGGCGTGCGCCCGACTGTGCATGGCACCCGCCCCCAACTGGAGGTGCACCTGTTTGACTTTGCCGGCGACTTGTACGGTCGGCAGATCCAGGTTCGCCTCTGTCACAAGCTAAGAGACGAGCAGAAATTTGAGTCATTTGCTGCGCTCCAGCAGCAGATAGAACGGGATGCCCAGGCGGCACGTGCCTTTTTTGGCCTGGGCTCATCCACGCAACAGTAACGGAACCAAGGACCGATGAGCGACTACAAACACACCCTGAACCTGCCGGAAACCTCCTTTCCGATGCGCGGCGACCTGGCCAAACGTGAGCCGGGCATGCTGAAGGCCTGGTACGACCAAGATCTGTACGGTGCCATTCGCCAGGCCAAGCGGGGCAAGAAGTCTTTTATCCTGCATGATGGCCCCCCCTACGCCAACGGCAGCATTCACATCGGTCACGCGGTCAACAAGATCCTCAAGGACATCATCGTCAAGTCCAAGGGCATGGCGGGTTACGATGCCCCCTATGTACCCGGTTGGGATTGCCATGGTCTGCCCATCGAGCTGAAGGTGGAAGGCATGGTGGGCAAGCCGGGGGAGAAGGTCTCCGCGGCCCAGTTCCGCGAGGAGTGTCGCAAGTACGCCAAGACCCAGATTGAATCCCAGAAGGCCGACTTCGTGCGCCTGGGGGTACTGGGTGACTGCGAACGGCCCTACCTGACCATGGATTTTAATACCGAGGCCAACATCATCCGGGCCCTGGGCAAGATCATCGACAAGGGGCACCTGCATAAGGGCTCCAAGCCGGTTCATTGGTGTACCGACTGTGGTTCCGCCCTGGCGGAGGCTGAAGTTGAATATCAGGACAAGACCTCGCCGGCCATCGACGTGCGCTTCAAGGCGGTGGATGAGGAGACGGTCGTCGGTCGTTTCGACTGTGCCGACGGACATCTGGGTCATGGCCCTGTCTCCGTGGTGATCTGGACTACCACCCCCTGGACCCTGCCGGCCAACCGCGCCGTGGCCCTGCATGCCGAGCTGGATTATGCCCTGGTGCAGGTGGACGGCGACCAGCCCGAGCGGCTGATCCTGGCCGAGGCCCTGGTGAAGGATGTGATGGACCGAGCCGGCATCAACCAGTATCACAACCTGGGCTACTGCAAGGGTGTCGATCTGGAGCTGCTGCGCTTCGCTCATCCCTTCTATGATTTCGATGTGCCCGTGGTGCTGGGGGAGCATGTCACCACGGATTCCGGTACCGGCGCCGTGCATACCGCCCCAGGCCACGGTCAGGAAGACTTTGTGGTAGGCCAAAAATACGGCCTGGAAGTGGCCAATCCGGTGGGCGGCAATGGTGTCTATCTGTCAGATACCCCGCGATTTGCCGGCCAGCACGTGTTCAAGGCCAACGCCGCCGTGGTGGAGGTGCTGCAAGAGACCGGCGCCCTGCTGCATCACGAGGCCATCCGTCACTCCTACCCGCACTGCTGGCGTCACAAGACACCGATCATCTTCCGTGCCACGCCGCAGTGGTTCATCAGCATGGAGCAGGCCGGTCTGCGCCAGAAGGCGCTGGGCGAGATCAAGGGCGTGCAGTGGATCCCGGACTGGGGCCAGAACCGCATCGAGGCCATGGTGGCGAACCGGCCCGACTGGTGTATCTCCCGGCAACGCACCTGGGGCGTGCCCATCGCCCTGTTCGTGCACAAGGAGACCCAGCAGCTGCACCCGCGCTCGGCCGAGCTGATGGAAGCCGTGGCCCAGCGGGTGGAAGCCAAGGGCATCCAGGCCTGGTGGGATCTGGATCCGGCGGAGCTGCTGGGTGAGGACGCGGCTCAGTACGACAAGGTGCCGGACACCCTGGATGTCTGGTTCGACTCCGGCTCCACCCACGCCTCCGTGGTGGATGTGCGTCCCGAGTTCAACGGTCAACCGGCGGACATGTATCTGGAAGGTTCCGACCAGCACCGCGGCTGGTTCATGTCCTCCCTGATGATCGGCGTTGCCATGAAGGATCACGCCCCCTACCGCCAGGTGTTGACCCACGGCTTCACCGTGGATGGCCAGGGCCGCAAGATGTCCAAGTCCATCGGCAACGTGGTGAGCCCGCAAGAGGTGATGAACAAGCTGGGCGCCGACATTCTGCGCCTGTGGGTGGCCTCCACCGACTACAGCGGCGAGATGACGGTTTCCGACGAGATCCTGAAGCGCGCCGCCGATGCCTACCGTCGCATCCGTAACACCGCCCGCTTCCTGCTGGCCAACCTCAACGGCTTCAATCCGGCCACCGACATGGTGCAGCCGGAGCAGATGGTGGTGCTGGATCGCTGGGCCGTGGGCCGCGCCAAGGCGGTACAGGACGAGATCGCCCAGGCCTATGATGAGTACAACTTTCACCAGGTGACCCAGAAGCTGATGCAGTTCTGCTCGGTGGAGATGGGCTCCTTCTACCTGGATATCATCAAGGATCGTCAGTACACCGCCAAGGCGGACAGCCTGGCCCGTCGTTCCTGCCAGACCGCCCTGTTCCACATAGTCGAGGCCATGGTGCGCTGGATGGCGCCCATCATGAGCTTCACCGCCGATGAGATCTGGGCCCTGCTGCCTGGCGAGCGGGACAAGTTCGTCTTCACCCAGGAGTGGTATGACGGCCTGTTCGGCCTGGCTGCCGGCGAGTCCATGGATGATGCCTTCTGGGCCCAGCTGCTGGAGGTACGAGCCGAGGTGAACAAAGCCCTGGAGGCCGCGCGCAACGACAAGCGCATCGGTGGTTCGCTGCAGGCGGAAGTCACCCTGTTTGCCTCTGCCGAGCTGGCCGACAAGCTGGCCGCCCTGGACGAGGAGCTGCGCTTCGTGCTCTTGACCTCCCAGGCACAGGTCAGTCGCGAGGCCGCGCCGGCCGAGGCCATGGCCACCGAGCTGGCCGGCTTGTCCGTGCTGGTGGAGGCCTCCTCTGCCGCCAAATGCGAGCGCTGCTGGCAGCATGTGGCCGATGTGGGCAGCCATGCTGGCCATGAGGGGATCTGCGGCCGTTGCGTCAGCAACGTGGCCGGTGAGGGTGAGGTGCGCAAGTACGCCTGATGATGAGCCTATTCAAACAAACCGGGCTGCGCTGGCTGTGGCTGGCCGCCCTGGTCATACTGCTGGATCAGTTGAGCAAGCTGGCGGTGCTGCAGTGGTTGCCCTTTGGCTATCCAGGGCAGCCGCTGGTGCCCTACATCAACCTGGTGCACGTCTACAACAAGGGCGCCGCCTTTAGCTTCCTGGCGGATCAGGCGGGCTGGCAGCGTTGGTTCTTCACCCTGTTTGCCCTGGGGGTGAGTGGTGCCCTGCTGGTCTGGTTGCGCAAACTGCCGGCGGCCGCCCGCTGGTCGCCCATCGCCTATTGCCTCATCATCGGCGGGGCCCTGGGCAACCTGATCGACCGGCTGGCCTATGGCCACGTGGTGGACTTCATCGACTTTCATGTGGGGCAGTGGCACTACCCGGCCTTCAATCTGGCGGACAGTGCCATCTGTGTCGGTGCCGTCATGATAGTGCTGGAGGGGCTGCTGTTTCGTCGCCCGCAACAGGCGGGAGACAAGCCATCATGAGAGTGATACTGGCCAACCCCAGAGGCTTCTGTGCCGGCGTGGATCGCGCTATCAGCATAGTGGAAAACGCCCTGGCCAAGTTTGGAGCCCCCATCTACGTGCGCCATGAGGTGGTGCACAACAAGTACGTGGTTGAGACCCTGAAGCAAGCAGGCGCCGTGTTTGTCGAAGAGTTGGACGAGGTGCCGGACGACCAGATCGTCATCTTCTCAGCCCATGGTGTGTCCAAGGCGGTGCGGGATGAAGCCAAGCGACGCGGTCTCAAGGTATTTGATGCCACCTGTCCCTTGGTGACCAAGGTGCACATGGAGGTGCACCGTGCCAGCCGTAAGGGCGATGAGGTGATCATGATTGGCCACCAGGGACACCCGGAAGTTGAGGGCACCCTGGGCCAGTATGAGAATACCGCGGCCGGCATGTACCTGGTGGAGGATGCTCAGCAGGTGGGCGATCTGGCGATCCAGGATCCTGCGCGGGTGCAGTTTGTCACCCAGACCACCCTGAGCGTGGATGAAACCCGAGAGGTGATCGACGCCCTGCAGCAGAAGTTCCCCAAGATCCAGGGGCCGCGCAAGGACGACATCTGCTATGCCACCCAGAACCGTCAGGATGCGGTGCGGGCCCTGGCCACCGAGGCTGAGCTGGTGCTGGTGGTGGGGTCACGCAACTCCTCCAACTCCAACCGCCTGCGGGAGCTGGCCGAGCGGATGGGGGCCAAGGCCTACCTGATCGATGATGCGGCCCAGGTTGAGGCAAATTGGCTGGCGGGGGTAAAGATTGTGGGGGTTACCGCCGGGGCGTCGGCGCCCGAGGTGCTGGTGCAGGCCGTGGTGTCCCGCTTGCAGGAATTGGGTGCCGAGACGGTGAGTGAATACCAGGGGCCGGCAGAGGACATGGTCTTCGAGGTACCGCTGGAGCTGCGTCTCGAAGCCTAAGTTCGAGCAAACGCCATAAACAATCAGGCCCCGCATCGCGGGGCCTGATTGTTTGGTGAGGATGCCGAGTCATTCCCAGCAAGTGGCTGGTAGCCGCTGATCCTGTTGATTGAGGGTGATGGAGCTACATGTAGAATCGTTGGCCTGGGGGGTGCCGCTCTTGGGCACGGCCTTGAGCAGATAGGTGCTGCCGGAAGCCGACACACTGAAGGTGTAGTAGTCACTGGTCGGATTGCCCAAATCGGTGATGCTGTTACTGTAGCTGGCGTGACTGACCCGCCACTCCTCCTGCTTGAGTTGGGCACTCAGCAGACCGCGAACCGCCTCGGCGCGACGAGACTTGGTCAGGTAGTTGATGTAACTGGGATAGGCAATGGCTGCCAGGATGGCGACGACGACGATGACGATCATCACTTCTAACAACGTGACGCCTTTCGAGTAAATCTGCATAACCGAATCCTAATTTACTGGTGCTCATGTTATAAGGCTAAACTAAACAGAATGGATCTGTTTTGTAATATTTTTTTGCCAAGGAGCGTTCATGTTTTACATGCGGTGGCGGGGGTTTAGCTTGCTGGAGTTGATGGTGGCCATCATGGTGTTGGCCATTTTGCTGACCGTCGGCATCCCCAGCTATATCCAGTTCCGTGAGGACAATACCCTCTCATCCGCTGGTCGCGCCCTCTATGGCGACATTCTGCTCGCCCGCTCCGAATCCACCAAGCGCAACAATGAAAACGTCAAGTTGCTGTTCTTTGGTGGCAGCAACTGGTGTTATCGCATCACAGATCTGGATGCCAGTACCTGTGATAGTTGCACGGCCACCTGCGACATCGATGGCGATGGCCAGACCCGAGGGGGCGATGCGGCCAGCTATCCCAAGGTGCAGATAAAAAACATTGGCTACCCCAGTGATGAGCTGCGCATGGGCTCGCTGCGCGGTTCCATGCTGGATGGGTCTATTCTCCTATCGCTGGGCAGTAAGGAGATCAAGGTCACCACAAACAAACTGGGGCGGGCCTATCTCTGCGCCCCGACAGGTACCCATTTGACGGGGGTGGATACATGTTCGTAAGCAACAAGGGCTTCTCCTTGGTGGAGATGCTGGTGGCTCTGGTGGCCGGGCTCTTGGTGGCGGCGGCCGTCACCGCCCTGTATGCCGCCGTGATCCGGGCCAACTCCACCTCGGTACAGCTCTCCATGCTCAACCAGGATCTGCAGGCCACTCTCAACATAGTGGCGCGGGATATCCAGCGGGCCGGCTTTAAGGCGGATGCGGCTCAAATCTTGGCCCGTAACACCAGTGGCCAGCCCATTGATGCCAGTGGCAATGTGGTGACCAGCCTGGATCGCAGTGCCATGTTTAGCGCCTTTACCTTGGATGCCAGCGCGGCCATGACCACCACGCCGCGGGATCTGCAGCGCTTGTCGGTCGCCGCTCCCCTGTTCGATTGTGTGCTGCTCTCCTACGATGCCAATGAGAATGGTGCCATTGCCGGTACCGACGAGATCATGGGTTACCGTTTTAACCAGAGCCAGCAGGAGGTGGAGTTCCATAACTGGGATAATGCGGCGCAGCAGAGCTGTACCGCGACCGGTTGGAGTGCCCTGGCCGGCGGTGAGAGTTCCACCCAGATCACCGGCCTGACGTTCTTGCTGGATCCGGCCAGTGGTGCCACCGATACCGGGCAGCGCACGTTAGTGCTGACCATCACGGGGCAACATAAGCAGAACAGTCAGTTACAGCTGGAACTTCAGCGTCGAGTGAGGTTGCGCAATGATCAGTTCTAAACCGGCCGCTGGCTTTACCACCCTGACCATTACCCTGATCGTGGTGATACTTGTCACCTCATTGAGTCTGATGACTGGCAAGATCCTGATGGGTGAGCAGCGAGTGGCCGCCAACGAGATGCGCTATCGTGCCGCCATGGCCTCCGCCCAGGCCGGCCTGGATGAGGCCATGGCGCGAGTCGGGGCGGATCTGACCTTTCGCGGCCCGCTAACCCGCAACAGTGGCACCTTCTATTCCGTTACCTTTGGCGCCGATCAGCAGATCCCGGTGGGCACAGGTCAGCTGCCCTTGTTGAGCCTCCGCTCTGTGGGCACCAGTGAGGATGGGGAAGGCCAGGTCATCCTGCATCAGCAGGTGGTGATCAGCGATGTGGTGGCTGGCACCCCAGATGCGCCATTGACGGTGGCGGCGGGCATGGCGGTGGGGGGCAACTTCAACGTGGGCGCCAACCCCAATGGCGGTGGCAGCGGGGTACCGCTGTCCATCTGGACCAATGGCAATGTGGATCTCACCACCGGCTCAGGCAATACCTGTGGACTGCAGGAGTACTATGATGGCAACTGCAGCAGCGCCTCCTATAGCTCAGCTGGTAACAAGCAAGCAGACATTCTGGATAACGATACGGTGAATTTCCCCTCTGACCTGCTCAAATACGTGTTTGGCGTGCCTGACACGGATGAGGGCATGGCGCAGTTGGAGGAGCGGCTGGCCAAGTTGGGTCGCGTGCCATTGACCGGTTGTTCCTCTCTCAACACCAGCTCATCCGGTTTTTACATAGTGGATGGCAATTGCTCCGGCGGCAGCATGGGCAGCCGGGAAAATCCTGTGGTGGTCCTGGTGCGTAACGGCGATCTGACCATCAATGCCAACAGTGAAATCTACGGCATGGTCTTCACCTACGACAAGGTACCCGGAGATGTCACCACCTACGACGTTAAGCTCAATGGTGGCGCCACTGTGTACGGTGCCCTCATCTCCAACCATAAACTGGGTACGGCCAACGGGACCTACAATGCGGTCTATGACGCAGAAACGCTGCAAAACATCCAAGATGGCAAAGAGTTTTCCTACGTGGCCAGGGTGCCCGGCAGCTGGCGTGACTGGGATTAAGAGGAAGCAATGATGAACAGGGCGAACCGGCAAACAGGATTTGGCCTCATTGAGGTCATGGTGGCCTTTGTGGTCATCGCGGTCAGTGCGGCGGCGTTGATCAAGCTGCAGAGCCTGTATCTGAAAACGGAAGGGGAGGCTGGCAGTCGCGAGAGTGCCATCCTGCTAGCCCAGAGCAAGCTGGAGGACCTGCGGGTCTTCGATACCCTATCCACCACGACTGGGCAGCTGGCCTATCAGGATATCGGCGACAATACCGGAGGCCAGTTAAGTGCAGGTAGCCATACCTTGGGCTTGACCACCTTCACCCTGTCGTGGGATGTGACAGACAGGTTTTTGACGACGCCAGCCAGTGCCTTGCCGGAGTTCAAAGATGTGATTGTCTCGGTGGCCTGGACGGATCGAGAGGGACAAAGCCGCAGCCTGGCCCTGGCAGGGGTGATTTCTCCCCAGCAAACCACCGACAAGGAGCTGATGACGGGTTCTGGCGGCTCGGGCGAATCCCCACAGGTCACCTACACCCCAGGGGTGGCGCCGGACGTGGTGGCCATCACCATAGACGTGGCCCAAGGGGTCAAGCAGGAAACCACCAAGCCGTTGCCGAAGGTATCCAACAGCGGCGGCAGCATCCAGGTGCAGTTCGAGACGGTGACTTACGACCAACAGAGCAGCAAGCAGGTGCTGGCGGACTCCTTGACCCTGTCTTGTGAATGCTCCATCGACGGTACTGCCAAACGGCAGCTGCCGGCCAAGCCGGTGGCGGTGAGCAATGGCCTGCTCTACTGGCAGGAGGGCGACTACAAGGACAAAACCACCGGCACCTCCAACAGCAATCAACAGTCTGATCTGTGTGACATCTGTTGTGAGGATCACTTCGATGGCGGCACCAGCTCCGGCACCGACTTCGCCGACTACTTTAATCCCATCAACCGTTCGCCAGCCAAGTACAAGTATGCTGGGAGTAGCTTGACGGCGGTGACCAGTGGACCCTACCTGGATGCCTGTCGCTTGCTGCGCATCAATGGCTACTATAAGCCGATGCCAGATTGGAATCTGCTGCAGCTGGTGGTGGTGAGCTCTGAGTTTCTGAGCGACAGCAACAACCAGCAGAGCTATCAGAACTACGTCAAGTACGTGGTGAAGAGCTATGTGGACTGGCAGAAGGACACCCTGAACTGGCCGTCTGGCATAGGTTCGACCTTCAGCGTGTCGAACTTCCCCACCTGGCTGGCCACCAATGCCGTCAGTGGCGGGGATACCAGCACCGCCTTGGTGCGATCCGCCGGTAGTACGCCCTTACAGCTGATTGCCCGGGGTATCTTTGTGGATTTTATGTCGGCGGACTGGCTGGCGACCGTGGATACCTCGGCAGAGAACTTTCTCACCAAGGTGCCATTTTACGACATCAACATGACCATGCTGGCGCGTTGGAGTGTTAGCAGCACTGTGACCATGCCCAAGTCGTTGGACAGTTATCTCACCGTCTCCAGCGAGCTGATCAAGACACTGGACAGTGACGTGGCCGACTATTATGGCGTCTATCGCCGCGGCTATACCACGCCCCTGCTGGAAACCAAGAACACCAGTGGCAATGAGCAGGCGTTGCAGGTGAATGCGGTGGCCTACCAGGCCAACTCCGGCATCTCGCCCTTCCAGGACAATAAGGCCGAGTGGCCGGTGGCAGTGTACGACAGCGCCCACCAGGTGACCGGCTCGCTGAACTTCACCATCAAGGACAAGACCATAGAAGATGATGAGGTGTCGGTGTCCGCCAAGCTGTTCTGCTACAAACGCAAGAACGGTGCCGTGGATGTGTGTGACAGTAATGGTAACAACAAGGCGTTCGATCTTATCACGGCGAGTTTTACCAATGGCTCCAACTGTAGCCTGGGTGGCGCCATCGCCAGCTCCTATCGACCGATCACCTGTAACGTCACCAAGGGTAAGACCTTGAGTGTGACCACCAGTAATACTCCCACTGGCTATACAGTCTCACCGAATCCTCTGACTAAGGCCGTGCCTGCAGATCAGAGTGGTCCGCTGTTCGCCGGTTGCATCTATGTTTATGACCCTGGTATCACATCAACCCAGCTGCCGGCCTGTACGCAATAGCAGCGGTAGTGGATCTGCCTCGCAATCGGGCCCGCATCTCTGGTGCGGGCCCTTGTCTTTCATTATGATAACCCCCTGATCCATTCGCCGTGGCCCCAACTATGAGGGCTGGGCAAGCGGCACCCGGGCAGCATGGATGGCCTGGCAACCGCCTGAGACAAATCGCTGGCAAGGAGAAAATCATGAAGAAAATTGAAGCCATCATTAAGCCCTTCAAGCTGGATGATGTTCGTGAAGCGTTGGGTGAGATTGGCATCAGCGGCATGACGGTGTCCGAGGTCAAGGGCTTTGGTCGCCAAAAGGGGCATACCGAACTGTACCGTGGTGCCGAATATGTGGTCGACTTCCTGCCCAAGGTGAAGCTGGAGCTGGTGGTGAACGACGATGATGTGGAGCGCAGCATTGAGGCCATCACCAAGAGTGCCCATACCGGCAAGATTGGTGACGGCAAGATTTTCGTTACCGCCGTGGAGCGCATAGTGCGCATCCGTACCGGCGAAGAGAATGAAGAAGCCATCTAGGCCTTTATGATGGTTAGCAAGGGGCCGATTGTCGGCCCCTTGCTGTTTTGTGCAGGAGAGCAAGGTGAGACAGCTGTTGTTGGTGGTCGGTTCTTTGTGGCTGGTGGCTTGTAGCAATACCTCGCCGCCCAGCAACCAGGAGGATCTGTGTGCCATCTTCCGGCAGAAGAGTGGTTGGCTGGAGGCGGCACAAGACATGACTGATCGCTGGGGCACACCTTTGCAGGTGCCCATGGCCATGATGTACCAGGAGTCCAGTTTCCGGCATGATGCCAAGCCGCCCATGCGCTATTTTCTGTTTATCCCTATCGGTCGGCCCAGTACCGCCTTTGGTTATGCTCAGGTCAAAGACGAAACCTGGGATGACTACACCAAGGAGGCGGGACGTTGGTTTGCCTCCCGGGATAATTTTGCCGATGCCATCGACTTCATGGGCTGGTATACCGCCAAAACCCAGAAGGTCAATGGTATCTCCAAGTGGGATGCCTATAACCAGTATCTCAACTACCACGAAGGCTGGGGCGGTTTTCAACGCGGGACTTACAGGAGTAAGGCCTGGCTGATGAAGACGGCTCGTAAGGTGGATGAGCGGGCGCGACGTTATGGTGCCCAGTATCGCCAATGCAAGGATGACCTGTAAAATGGCGCCGTCCCCCCGACTGTCACTCCAAGGAGACATCCAATGCCGTTGCTAGATAGTTTTACCGTTGACCACACTCGCATGCAGGCGCCGGCGGTGCGGGTCGCCAAGACCATGACCACCCCACACGGGGATCCCATCACCGTTTTTGATCTGCGTTTTTGTCGACCGAACCAGGAGCTGCTCAGCGAAAAGGGCATCCATACCCTGGAGCATCTGTTTGCTGGCTTCATGCGGGACCACCTGAATGGGGATGGGGTGGAGATCATCGACATCTCTCCCATGGGATGTCGCACCGGCTTTTACATGAGCCTCATCGGTCAGCCGGAAGAGGGCCGAGTGGCTGCCGCCTGGACTCAGGCCATGGAAGATGTCCTTCAGGTCACCGATCAGGCGGCGATCCCGGAGCTGAACGAATATCAGTGTGGCACCTTCGTCATGCACTCACTGACTGAGGCTCAGGATATCGCTCGCCTGGTGTTGAGTCGGGGGATTGCGGTCAATCGCAATGCCGAATTGGCGCTGCCGGCCGAGAAGCTGGCCACCCTTTAAGACAAGGAACAGGCAATGAGTGAGAATTTGCAGGATTGGCGCGAAGAGACGGATGCCATCATTGATGAGCTGTTATCCGACGGCAGCAACCCCGAGGCGGTTTACACCATAGAGCACCATTTTGCCTGTCGGGATTTTAACCGACTGGAGAAGTTGGCGGTGGAGCTGTTCAAGCTGGGGTTTGAGCTGACCGATGCCGAGGAGATGGAACTGGACGACGGGTCGCCCATCTTTTGTTGTGATGCCGTGTCGGAAGGGGCGCTGGAGGCGGAGCGGATCATGGATGAGATCGGTCAACTGCTGCCGGTATGCACCCGCTTTGGTGTGGATTACGACGGCTGGGGTACCTTCTTCGAAGAGTAAACCGCTCGTTTTTTTTCGCAGATTGGCAAGGTGCAAATGGTAACATTTGCACCTTGCTTCGTTTGGGCCCAGCCTGTTGTCAACTTGTTCGGTGCCGCAACAGGCCCAGTTGTTGTTGCCAGCTCGCTTCGTCCGCATGTTGCGGCATGATCAGGTTCCACCAACGGGAGCCGCAGACCACGGTGGCACGGTATTCTCCTTCTGCCTCATCCAGCACGAAGCTGGCGCCTAGCGCGCCGCAGGTGGCCTGCAGCTGGCGGTTAGCCAGTTCGAAGTCCATCATTGCCTCCTCGCCTTGTGGCTGACAGTTGCTTGGCGTTCCCATTTCAATAAGCATAACCCTTGCCAATTTGAATAAAAAAAGACCGCTGCCAGGCAGCGGTCTTGTCAGCAGGCTGATGGACTTAACCTTGACGGCCAGCAAACACCACCAGTACCTTGTCCTTGCCCTTCTGGCGGACGAAGGCATAAGGCTTGTCACTCACCTTCTTATGGCTGCCGGCGGCCACGGCGGGGTGCGCTTGGCGGAACTGCCCCAGCTTCTGCCAGTGGGCAACCAGTTCGGCCTTTTCACCGCTGGCCAGCTCGCTCCAGTTCATATCTGAACGGATCGCCTGGTCAAACACGCCGCCATCCTTCATCAAGCCACGGCCGGATTCGTCACCGTAGTAGATCTGAACACCACCTGGCAGCAGCATGAAGCTGTTGGCGGCCCGTCGCTGCAGCGCCACATCCTGATAGTCGCCGAAGAACAGCTTGGTATCGTGGGAGGAGATGTAGCTCAGCACGTTGAAGTTCGGATCCTTGTTGATGGTGCCAGCGTACTTCACGTAGGTCGGCTCAACGTTGCTCATGCATTGGGCAAATTCCAGCGCATCCCGCTGGTAGTCGAAGTTGATGATGGAGTCCATGCCATTATCGAACCAGAAGTCCTTGGCCATGCCGTGATCCCATACTTCTCCGACCATGAAGAACGGCAGATCGTCAATTTTCTTGCCTGGATTCGCAGCTTTCCACTCTTTGAGGGCCGTTGTGCCGGCAGCCTTCAACTTGGCCCACGCCTTGGGTTCCACGTGTTTGACGGTGTCGCCACGGAAGCCGTCAATGCCGAACTTGCGCACCCAGTCGGTATGCCACTTCACCAGATAGTCCACCACGGTAGCATTAGGCAGAGACTTGGCATTGGTATCGGCCTTGTGCTTGAGGAAATAGGGGAGATCCACATATTGGGTGGATTCGGTCTTGAAGTCAGGCAGGCCGCCGACAGAGCCAGTGATGTCACCGGTGCCCGGTGCTGGATAACCAGGCAGCTCAGCGCGAACCCAATCAGGCCCCCACCATTTTACCCAGTCAGGGGACTGATAGTTGTAGAACTGGGATACGCTGCCCCAACCTTCATACTTGCCTTTGGGGCGCCAGTCTGCCCAGCGCGCCGGCAGACTTTGTGTGTTTTGTGCCAGCGATTCCAGTCCCAGATCCTGAAGATCCGGTAGGGTGGCATAACCGGTATGGTTCATGACCACATCCAGCAGGACACGGATACCTCGCTTGTGGGCTTCATCCACCATGGTTTTGAGGGCCGCTTCGTCGCCATAGTTGGGATCTATCTTGGTGAAGTCCAGCGCCCAGTAGCCGTGATAGGCATAGAAGGGGAAGCTGCTGTCCGCGCCGCCGCCGATATAGCCATGCGTTTGTTCCACCATGGGGGTGATCCAGATGGCATTGATTCCCAGATCCTTCAGATAGTCCAGCTTCTGGGTGATCCCCTTGAAGTCGCCGCCATGCCAGGTGCCGATCTCGTCTTTGCCATCTTTTTGCCGGCCGAATGAGTTGTCGTTGCTGGGGTCGCCGTTGTTGAATCGGTCGGTCAGCATGAAGTAGACGATGGCGTTGTCCCAGGTGAAGGCCGCCTTGGCGGTCGGCTTGGCCTCTTCCAGCAACAGCACACCTTCACTATGAGGGGCTGGGGTCATGGTGATCTTGCCACCAACGACTTTGGCGGTCTGACCTGAGTAGGCGTCACGCAGCAGAGTGCCGTTCGGCCAAGTCTTGGCGACGCTGACGGTGACGGGTTTGCCATCCCAACTAGCACAGTCCACTGCCGGAGGTTGACGCTTGAATGCGCCCTTCTTGGTGGCGCGCAGCACCTTGAGGGTAGGGGCCTGCGGATTACCATTGTCCAGGGTGAAGTCATAATCCCCTGCCAGCAGTACACGCAGTTTGAAATGACCGTCTTTGGCGCAGGCACTCATGGTGTTAGGCGTGCCAAAAGGCAGCGGCTTGCTGGCCTCAGGACCGAAGGTCGTGCCACAGCTACGGGCCTTATCGGCAATTTGGATCTGATAGGTACCCTTTTCCAGGCGGGTGGTAACCTTGAACTGGGCCGAGCCAGAGGGTTGCAAACGCAAGGCATCGTTGACCGCTTGTTGATCAATATTCAAGTACAACGGGGTATCGGCCACGGAGGCTGCCTGGGCTGGCAACGTCAACATGGCGCCAAGAGTCATAGCTGACAAGGTCTTAAGCTTAAACATGAGGAGATCCTGGTTGCGGCGAAAGACCCATTCTAGAAGGCTCTTGGACTCCCTTCATGGTAAATCCATCAAAATGTGACATTCATTCAGATGGTTACGTTTTCAGAAGGGCTCTCCGTGGGCGGCAACTCTCACGATTAAAATGCGGGATTAAGCGCGCAATTTGGCGGGAACCTGCTAGACCCAAGATAGGGATGAAAAACGGGAGTGGGCATCATGGTATGGGGCCGGATTGGCAGCCTCCTCTGCCTGTTTTGCTTGGTGTCAAATGGCTGCTTGGCTCAGCAGCAGGGACAGCCTGTACCCCCCTGGACCGAATTACCTCTCGGCCCGGTTCCCTTAACCTCGCAAGTCTGGTTGACCTTACCCACCCGGGTATCTGTGGTGCCGGCGAGTGGCGGATTATCTTCTCCGGTCGGGAGCGTGACGTGGCAGCCCGCTGCTGCGCCAGAGGGCTGGTCCTGGCGGCGGGCCAGACCGGAACTCAACATCCGTAGTGGCTTTGGGTTCACCTCATTACGGCTACAGGGAAACAAGATAAGGCTGCGCTTCGAGAGTCTGGATAATAGCCAGCAATGGCAGTTGCAGTTGTCGACAGAGCAGATCCGCATGGAATACCGCTGGCGGTTCTAAAAAAAGGCGACCATGAGGTCGCCTAAATTGGGGTCTTTACGGTGTTGTCATGACAAGCCGGCACATTGCCGAGGCTACGTCACGGTTCATCATACGCTTTTTATTGCCGCTGAAACCATTTTCATATGGTGAAATACGAAATACTCGGGCCGAGTCACGGGTTAAAGCAGGCGGTCGACTCGGAACAGGATCATCAGACCCAATAGGGCAAACAGCAGTGCCGCCAGACCGTGTACCAGTTTGAGGGGAATGGCCTTGGCGGCTTTTTCCCCCAGATACACCACAGGGACATTCGCCAACAGCATGCCGACCGTGGTGCCGGCCACCACCGCCAAGAAGTTGGCATATTGGGCGGCCAGGGCCACGGTGGCGAGCTGGGTCTTGTCACCCATTTCGGCGATAAAGAAGGCAATTAGGGTGGCGGTGAAAACGCCCCAGCGTCCCTTGAGCTGAGTCTCTTCCTCATCCAGCTTGTCCGGGATCAGGGTCCAGCCAGCCATCAACAAAAAGGAGATACCCAAGCACCAGCGTAATGCTTCCGGTCCTATCAAGGTGGTCAGGGCCTGCCCTACGGCACCGGCCAGGGCATGATTGAGTAAGGTGGCAACGAGAATGCCCATGACGATGGGCAGAGGTCGACGAAAGCGGGCCGCCAGCACGAGGGCGAGCAACTGGGTCTTGTCGCCCACCTCGGCCAAGGCAACGATCCCGGTGGGAACGAGAAAAGCATCCATAGTGTTTTATCCTGGCCGGAAAAACCAAAGACCAAGCCACCACCCCGGCCTTAATCGGTGGTGTCATGGTCAAAGGTCTTGCCAAACCAGTGTCGCGCATACCATGGCCTGTGGGCCAAGTCTGTTGATATGCGCCCCGCGGGGGCCTTAGCCCTGCGCGGGAGGCTACTCCCCAGTGACGGGCGCTAATCTACCCACAGCTTGGCTTGCTGTCCAGTGCTACTGCTTCAGTGCTTCTTATTGCCTTTGTCGTGGCCCTTGCCAGGATTGTTGCCACTGTTCACGCTGCGGTTGTAATGATCACGGTACTTCTTATCGTAGGCGTCGCAGTTGTTGAGGCTGATGCGGGCATCGCCAATGCTCAGATCCAGACAGTTATGTTGCCACCAGTCGTATTCCCTATCATCCCAGTTAGCAGAAGGCTTGCCATCCGGTTTCCAAGTGTCTTTTTGCGGGGCAGCGGACAAGGACAGCGATCCGAGCAGCAGCACGCTAGTCATGAGGGCGATGATTTTCATGGGCGGACTCCTAATGTAAAGCCTAGAGATTCAAACCAAGAATAAAGGAGATTAGCCACTCTGAGTTGGCTTGTCGCCCCTGGGTTAACTATTTTTATCACTGCCGCGGTGGCGTGGCTTGGCGATGTCAATGCCCTCTGCCACAATGCGCCCCGTGCTCGCCGTGACATGGTGTTGGGGTTATTCCATGCAGTTACTTTGGTTGCGTTTGCGTCTTATCGTCTTGCTGTTTTTGACTACAAGTTGCGTCTTGGTTCAGGCTCAACCGGTGCAGGCTTACCTGCCCTGGTTTGACCGAGAGGTGGTGCGGATATTCGATCAGTTCGACATCCCGGGGGCGGCCTTGGCCGTGGTGGCGGATGGCAAGGTAGTCTATGTCAAGACCCTGGGCGTCGGCCGGGTGGATAAACGCAATCCGGTGGATCGCCATACCCTGTTTCGCGTTGCCTCCGTGTCTAAAACCTTTACCGCCGTGCTGGCTGGGTTGGCTGCCCAACAGGGGCAGATCCGGTGGCAGGACCCGTTGAATCGTTATCTGACCGGCTTTCGGCTACGCTATGACGGCAACAATCGCCTGACCCTGCGTAACGTGCTTTCCCATACCAGCGGGCTGCCGCATAACGCCAATGACAGCCTGTTAGAAGCGGGGCAACCCTACACCACCGTGTTTAACAAGCTGCAACAGCTCAAACCCAGCTGCGCCATCGGCAGTTGTTTTGGTTATCAGAACATCCTTTATTCTTCCATGGGGGATGTGTTGAGCAAGGCCACCGGCCGGCCCTATACCAGTTTGCTGATCCATCAGATTTTCCGTCCGCTGGGGATGCAGGATGCGGGCAGTAGCCGCTGGCATCTGCTGAACAATCCGAACCATGCCATGGCCCATGTGCTGGGGAAGGGGGGCTGGCGGGTGCGCCCGGTTACCCAGCCCTACTACGAGGTGATGCCTGCGGCCGGGATCAACGCGTCCATTGATGACATGAGCAAGTACCTGCTGGCGGTGATGGGGCATAGGCCGGATGTGATTCCGCCTCAGGTCATGGCTCAGCTGACCCGGCCCATAGTGGCCTCGCCCAAGGAGGGGTGGACCTCCAAGTGGCGGCAGACCCGGGTCAAGCGGCCCATGTATGGCCTGGGGTGGCGTATCTTCCAGTATGACGGCAAGTATCCCATGATTTTTCACGCCGGCGGTCTGTCGGGGGTGCGGGCTCGCTTGGGCTTTCTACCCCAACAGGATGTGGGTCTGGTGATGCTGTGGAACGCTAATGACTCCCGTCCTGAGGTGTTGATGCCCATGTTGTTTGACAAGGTGCTGGGGCTGCCCACGGTGCAGTACCTAGACAAGAACAGCCGCTCTTTGGTGGCACGTCACTGAGACGGTGGCATCTGGGGCGCTGATTCGCGGCAATGTTGCAGTAAAAACTCCTCATCACAGGGAGAGAGGTCAAAGCGCAGTGCGGCCTCCTCAATGGCCAACAGGTCATGGCGATGCTGATCACTTAGCCAACGAATGGCATTGATCAGGTCTTGTCCTCGGGGTTGGAGCCAGCAGCCGCTCATACGCCGCCTCCACGTTGTCTGTCTTCTTTGGTTATAGCGGGTCTGGCGGCAGGTTGCCTGAGCTTAATGAGCCGGATAGGCGGAAGCGGCTGCGTCTGTGGGTCAGCAAGGCGATGGGAATGACTGCCAGCAGCAGCAGGAGTAGCAAGCGCCAAACACCAAGCTGGCTGATCTGCTTGATGATGTCGCCCTGGGGCTGAGCCGGGCCGGCGACCAGGGTGGCCAGATCGGTGTTACTACGAGGATCCGTCGGCGAGGCATCCTCATACCGCTTTCCTTCGTTAAACTGCAGCTGGTTGAGTAGCTCCTGCAGCAGGGGAAGACGTTCATCTAGCCGGTTGTGGTCTGTAATCAGGCGAAAATGCAGGCGTCCCTCCCGTCCCAGCAGCAGGGCAGACACATGGGCCGCCAAGGCCACCTTATCCTCTTCCCGTTGTTGAAACATGTCGGCGGCCCAGATCAGCTGATGGCGCTCGGTATTGTAGCGAGGGGGGGTGAGCCAGCCCGCTATCTCAAGACGGGTGTCGCCCTCGCCGAGTTTGGCATTACGTTGTTGCGTGTTGTGCTGCAGTCGTATCAAGAGGCCATCAGCATTCAGTTTGGCGTCATCACCGGAAATATACCCATCGCGATACAAGCGGACCCGGATCATCCAGTCCTGCTCTTGCTTATCGGACAGTATCAGCCCGAGCAAGCGGCTGTCTCCTTGCTGGCCGATGGCCTGAAGCCAGCGGGTGGCTTCCGGTTGGGGTATGTATTCGTAGCCGGACGGCAGACGCAAGGTGGCCTGATCTTCGAGTTTGAGGATGACAGGGCCATGGAGGGCGGCCTCTTGGGTCTGTTGCCACAGATTGTCCAGCGAGGGAAATTCGGCAGCTGACAAGGCACCGACGGTCAGCAGCATCAGGGCAATCACTCGGGCAAACATGGGCTCTCCGGGCAAAATAAAACGGAGCATACCCAAAGCCTTAGGGGCGCTACGACCCTGGCGGCGCTTTTTTGCCCAGAAGCATGATCCGGTTCACCCTGAGCCGGTGTCAGGCCAGTACATCGCCGACAAAATAGGCCAGACAGGCCAGCAGCACGGAGAACACCAGATTTAACCTCAGTCCCACCTGCATCATCTCTCGTTGACGGATGAAGCCACTGGCAAACACGATGGCGTTGGGGGGCGTGGCCACCGGCAGCATGAAGGCACAACTGGCGCCGACGGCGATCAGGACAGCCATCACCACGGGGGAGACCTGCAGGGGGACGGCGACCGAGATGAACAGCGGGATCAGCAGGGCGGCGGTGGCGGTATTGGAGGTCAGCTCGGTGAGGAACACCACGAAGCCTGCCAGCAGCAGCAAGATGGCGAAGGGATGGGCGCCCTGCAGCGCCAGGGCAATCTGATCGGCCAGGAAGGCACTGGTACCGGTTTGGCTCAGCACGGCCGACAGGGTCAGGCCACCGCCGAACAGCAACAGCACCCCCCAGTCGGTGGCCTGGTTGATGTCCTGCCAACGGGCCACGCCACTGACGGCGATGGCGACCACCGCCAGCAGGGCAATGAGTGAGTCAAACTGGGCGATGCCGCCAAACCAGGCGGCCAGCGGGGCGGAAAAGATCCAGCCCAGCACCGTCAAGGCGAAGATAAGCAGGGTGAGGCGACGTCCCAGGGTCCAGACCATGGGCATGGGTTCCAGCTCAAAACGAACCCTGAGTCTAGGCTTGAGCCCCCACCAAAGCAGCGCTATGGCCACCGGCCACAGCAGCAGCACCACCGGCAGACCGAACAGCAGCCAATCGGTGAAGCTCATCCCGAGCTGAGCGGCCGCGATGGCATTGGGCGGGCTGCCCACCAGGGTGCCTATGCCGCCTATGCTGGCGCTGTAGGCCACCCCCAGCAATAAAAACACCAGCGTGGGTCTGTCCTGCTCGGGGTCCAGTCGATGGCCTAAGCCTAGGGCCAGTGGCATCATCATGGCGGTGGTGGCTGTGTTGCTGATCCACATGGACAAACCTGCCGTAATGAGAAACAGCAGCAGGGCGCCCGCATCCAGGCGTCCGCCAGCGAGTTGGAGTACCCGCTGGGCCAGCAGGGTATCCAGTCCCTGGTGGGCGAGGGCGGCTGCCAGGGTGAAGCCTCCTAGGAACAAATACAGTATGGGATTGGCAAACTCACTCAAGGCTTCCTTGAGGGGGAATACCCCCAGCAGCACCGCCAGCACTGGCACCAACAGGGCGGTAATGGTGAGGGGGATGGCCTCGGTCAGCCAAAGCAGGCCTATGGTCACCAAGATGGCCAGGCCGCTGTTGATGTCCTTATCGAAAGGGAGTGCCAACTTAAGCCCTATCAACAGCAACATGGCCAAGCCAAACAGCGGCAGATGCAAGGGGCTGCTCGGCGAGGCCGAGCCGGTGGGACTCTGTTCCTCCTTGACAGGCGGTAGGGCCATGCTGGGGTGTCCTTATTGTCTGAAGCGCTCTACGACTGTAGTTAACCGTTGAGAGTTTTGGTGCAGCTGGCCGCTGGCCTGCTGGGTGCGCAGAGCTTGTTGCTGGATCTCGGTGGCTACCGTCTTGATGTCCACCAGGTTATGGCTGATGTCTTCCACCGCCGCCGTCTGTTGTTCGGCCGCCGTGGCGATCTGCTGGTTCATGCCGTGAATGTCGCTGATGGCCTCGCCGATGCGGCGCAACATCTGACCGGCCTGCGTGACCCGCTCCACCCCTTGGCTGCCCAGCTGTTGGCTGCTGCTGATGGCCTGTACCGCATCCTGGGTGCTGCCGAGGATCTGCTCGATGATCTTGTTGATCTCGGCGGTGGAGTCGGCGGTGCGGCGGGCCAGGGTGCGCACCTCATCTGCCACCACGGCAAAACCGCGGCCCTGCTCGCCGGCCCGGGCGGCTTCGATGGCGGCATTGAGCGCCAACAGGTTGGTCTGCTCGGCGATGGTCTGGATCACCTCCAGCACGGTAATGATGCGGCGACTCTCCTCACTCAGCCGCCGGATGACGTCGGCGCTTTGATCGATCTCCTGGCTCATCTGGCTGATGGTGGCGATAGTCTGCTGCATCATGCCGTCGCCCTCGCGGGAGGCTTGATCGGCGCGATCCGCGGCATCGGCGGCTTGCGCCGCATTGTCCGCCACGTTCTGGGCGGTCGCCGTCATCTCGTGCATGGCGGTGGCCACCATGTCGGTGCGGCTCAGCTGATCCTGAGTCCCTCCGGTCAGCTGACTGGAGATGCTGCCCAGGGTCAGGCTGCTTTGCTCCAGCTCGTCGTGGCTCTGCTGCAAGTGATCCAGCGTCTCCTGCAAGAAGCCTCGCAGGCGATTGGCGGCACTGGTCAGTTGTCCCAACTCATCCTGACGGTGCAGTTGTAAGGGCGAGAGTATCTCCCCTTGGCTTAACCGGGTCAGGTAGTGGGTCAACCGTTGCAAGGGGGCCACCACCTGGCGGCTGAGCAGCCAGAGGCTGACGAGGACGATGGCGACGGCCGCCAGCAGCAGCAGGCTTAGCCCTACGCGCACCATGGTATCGGCACTTTGCTGGCTTTGCTGACTAAGGTGCATCGCTTGCTGGTGCAACTTGTCCACCAACTGGCTCATCTGCTCGCTGGCCGCCCTGTCTATGCCCTTGACCGCCTTGTCGCCGGCATAAGGATCGGCACCAGCGGCTTCAAATGCGGCCTTGCCATGGCGGTAGGCCTGGCCCAGGGTCTGGTGCTCCTGGCGCAAGCTGGCGATGGCTTGACTTAAGGCCGTATCCTGCAGCTCAGCGGCCAGTGTTGCCAAGGCTTGCAGCTTGTCGTCCACCTTGGCCTCCTGCTCCTCAAACTGTGACCAGTACTTCTGCAGGTTGGCGGGATCCTTGCCCCGCAGCAGGACGTTCTTCCATTCCTGCACCTGGATCTTGAACTGCAGGTTGGCCTCATCCACCAGGGCTGCGGCCGCCATGGGGCCCTGCAGCAGGCGCTGATAGGCGGTCAACTCCCGGCTGAGGAAGTGTTGCCCAAGCAGGGCCACCAACAGCAGCAGCAACAGGCTCACGCCTAGCAGGGTCAGCAGTTGGGTGCGCAGGGAACGAAAGGTGGGCATGGGGTATCTCCTTGCAACTTGGGCCGGCTGCACCGATCTTCTGCCAGTGTAGTGCATGGGGCGTGGTGGGGGGCAATAAGCGACACCCCCGCATGGGCGGGGGTGTCGTGGTTCACAGATAGCGTTACAGGCTGGCGATGGTGGCCTGTTGCTCCTTGAGTTTGTCCAGCTGCAGGCGATAGTCCGCCAGCTTCTCGCGCTCCTTGGCGATCACCGCCTCGGGGGCCTTGGCCACGAAGGCCTCGTTGCCCAGCTTGCCTTCGATGCGACCGCACTCCAGGGTCAGCTTGGCCAGCTCCTTGTCCAGCCGTGCCAGCTCGGCATCCTTGTCGATGAGGCCAGCCATGGGAATGAGCAGCTCGGTGGCACCGATGAGCTTGGTGACCGACACGGGAGCGGCATCCCCTTCGCCCAGCACAGTGATGGACTCCAGCTTGGCCAGGGCCTTGAGGCTGGCTTCGTTGGTGGCGGCGCGCTGGGCGTCCTGGGCATCAGCCTTGAGCAGCACGGTGAGGGGCACGCTGGGGGCCACGTTCATCTCGGCGCGGATGTTGCGGATGCTGATGATGAACTGCTTGACCCACTCCTGATCCGCCAGGGCAACCTCGTCGAGCTTGCTGTCATCCACCTGGGGATAGGCTTGCAGCATCAGGCTGTCGCCTTCCTTGAAGCCGACACCGGCCAGGGGCGCGACGTTTTGCCAGATCTCCTCGGTGATGAAGGGCATCAGCGGGTGGGCCAGGCGCAGCAGGGTTTCCAGTACCGTCACCAGGGTATGGCGGGTGGCCTGCTGCTGGGCTGGGGTGCCGTGCCACAGCACCGGCTTGGTCAGCTCCAGGTACCAGTCGCAGAACTGGTTCCAGATAAATTCGTACAGGCTGGCGGCCACCTGGTCGAAGCGGTAGCTCTCCATGGCCTGGGTCAGCTCGCGGATGGTCAGCTGCAGCTGGGCCTGGATCCAGCGATCCGCCAGGCTGTAGTCGGCGGCCGCTGCCGGGCTGCAGTCGTGCTCCTGGGTGTTCATCAGCACGTAGCGGCTGGCGTTCCACAGCTTGTTGCAGAAGTTGCGGTAGCCATCCAGGCGCTTCATGTCCCAGTTGATGTCCCGGCCTGTGCTGGCCAGGGCCGCCAGGGTGAAGCGCAGGGCGTCGGTGCCGTGGGCCTCGATCCCCTCGGGGAACTGCTTTTCGGTGCGCTTGGCAATCTTCTCTGCCAGCTGCGGCTGCATCATGTTGCCGGTGCGCTTGTCCAGCAGGCTGTCCAGGCTGATGCCGTCGATCATGTCCAGCGGATCCAAGACGTTGCCCTTGGACTTGGACATCTTCTGCCCTTCTTCATCCCGGATCAGGCCGGTGACGTAGACGGTCTTGAAGGGCACCTGAGGCGAGCCATCTTCGTGCTTCATGAAGTGCATGGTCATCATGATCATGCGCGCCACCCAGAAGAAGATGATGTCAAAGCCGGTGACCAGCACATCGGTGGGGTGGAAGGTGGTCAGATCCGGGGTCTGTTCCGGCCAGCCCAGGGTGGAGAAGGTCCACAGGGCGGAGCTGAACCAGGTATCCAGCACGTCGTCGTCCTGACGCAGGGGCAGATCGGCGGGCAGCTGATACTTGGCGCGCACCTCGGCCTCGTTGCGGGCCACGTAGACCTTGCCGGTCTCGTCATACCAGGCGGGGATGCGGTGACCCCACCACAGCTGACGGGAGACACACCAGTCCTGAATGTCGCGCATCCAGGAGAAGTACATGTTCTCGTACTGCTTGGGCACGAACTGGATGCGACCGTCTTCCACCGCCTCGATGGCGGGCTTGGCCAGCACGCCGGCCCGCACGTACCACTGGTCGGTGAGCATGGGTTCGATGGGCACGCCGCCGCGATCGCCGTAAGGCTGCTGCAGCACGTGATCCTTGGTCTCCTCCAGCAGACCCAGCTGTTCCAGATCCGCCAGCACGGCCTTGCGGGCGGCATAGCGCTCCAGACCGGCATACTGGGCCGGCAGGGCGGCGTCGTAGGCGGTGCTGGGGTGGCCGCTGGAGTCAAACACCTCGGCCTGGGCGCGGATGTGGGCGTCCAGGGTGAAGATGTTGATCATGGGCAGGGCGTGGCGCTTGCCCACCTCATGGTCGTTGAAGTCGTGGGCCGGGGTGATCTTCACGCAGCCGGTGCCCTTCTCCATGTCGGCGTGTTCGTCACCGACGATGGGGATGCGGCGGCCCGTGAGGGGCAGCTCGATAAATTGGCCGATCAGCGCCTTGTAGCGGGGATCTTCCGGGTTCACCGCCACCGCGGTGTCGCCCAGCATGGTTTCCGGACGGGTGGTGGCCACCACCAGGTAATGCTTGCCTTCATTGGTCTGGGCGCCGTCGGCCAGGGGATAGCGCAGGTGCCACATGTGCCCCTTCACTTCCTTGTTCTCCACTTCCAGATCGGAGATGGCGGTGTGCAGCTTGGGATCCCAGTTCACCAGGCGCTTGCCGCGGTACATCAGATCCTCGTCATACAGGCGGACAAACACCTCCTGCACGGCGCGGGAGAGGCCCGGATCCATGGTGAAGCGCTCGCGATCCCAGTCCACCGAGGTGCCCAGGCGACGCATCTGCCGGGTGATGGTGCCGCCAGACTCTTCCTTCCATTGCCAGATCTTGTCGATGAAGGCATCCCGGCCGTAGTCGTGGCGGGTCTTGCCTTCTTCGGCGGCAATCTTGCGCTCTACCACCATCTGGGTGGCGATACCGGCGTGGTCGGTGCCAGCTTGCCACAGGGTGTTCTTGCCCAGCATGCGCTGATAGCGGATCAGGGCGTCCATGATGGTCTGCTGGAAGGCGTGGCCCATGTGCAGGCTGCCGGTGACGTTGGGCGGCGGAATCATGATGCAGTAGTTGCCCTGACGGCTGTCGCCACTGGGCTTGAAGTAGCCCTGGGACTCCCAATGTTGATAGAGCGCCTGTTCGACGGCGCTGGGGTTGAAGGTCTTTTCCATTCTAATCCTGTCTCTTGGGGCGGGAGGTCAGCCGGGCTGAACCATCTCCAGCGTAAAGCCGGCGGCGCGATACTGCTTGTAGCGCTCTCGGGCCAGCTGTTTAAGGGATTCTTCTGCGGGAACGAAATCTATCACCTGAGGGAAGCGTCCTGCAAATGCCGGTGCCTCCGGCTGCAGGTTGATGAGCAGGTTGCGCGGGCGGCGGGGCGGCTGATGGCCTATCTCCACCGGTGCCTGCTGGGCGCCGGCTTCCTCCTGCAGGGCATGGGGCACGAAGCTGTCCGGGTCCTGCTGCCAGAGGGTTTCATCCAGCCAGTGGGCCTGGGATTCGTCCCGGGCGAGGATGAACACCGTCTGGCCGGCCCGATACGCCTGGGTAGCCAGCAGACAAGCCAGCCTGGCATCGGCCAGGCTGGTGGTATCGGCAAGAATGTGGAACTGTGCCTGTTGCATGAGACTCCTTGGGCTTAGGCGGCCGGTTGCCGCCGTTACTCCTCGGTACCGTCCTCTGCCCGGCCCAGCAGGAACTGGGTCAGCAGGGGCACGGGGCGGCCGGTGGCGCCCTTGTCCTTGCCGGACTTCCAGGCGGTGCCGGCGATATCCAGGTGGGCCCAGTTGTACTTCTTGGCAAAGCGTGACAAGAAGGCGGCGGCTGTGATGGCGCCACCGGGGCGACCACCCACGTTGGTCATGTCGGCAAACGGGCTTTCCAGTTGCTCCTGGTATTCGTCCCACAGGGGCAGGCGCCAGGCCTTGTCACCGGCCAGATCCCCGGCCCCCAGCAGCTCGTGAGCCAGGGGGTTGTGGTTGGCCAAGAGCCCGGTGGTGTGATGACCCAGGGCGATGACGCAGGCGCCCGTGAGGGTGGCGATATCCACCACGCACTCGGGCTCGAAGCGATCGGCATAGGTCAGCACATCGCACAGCACCAGCCGGCCTTCGGCATCGGTATTGAGCACTTCGATGGTCTGGCCGGACATGGAGGTGAGGATGTCACCCGGGCGATAGGCCTTGCCATCGGGCATGTTTTCGGCCCCGGCCAGGATCCCCACCACGTTGATGGGCAGCTTGAG
Organism: Pseudaeromonas paramecii; assembly: GCF_039540575.1. NCBI lineage: Bacteria > Pseudomonadati > Pseudomonadota > Gammaproteobacteria > Aeromonadales > Aeromonadaceae > Pseudaeromonas > Pseudaeromonas paramecii. Next base: position 45,194 of record NZ_BAABFC010000013.1, on the reverse strand, counting down.
GGCGGAGAGGGCATGGAAGGTGCCCAGCACGGAGGCGGCGCCGCCCATGTCGTACTTCATCTCGTCCATGCCATCGGCAGGCTTCAAGGAGATGCCGCCGGCATCGAAGGTCAAGCCCTTGCCGATCAGCACGATCGGCTTGGCGGTGGGATGGCCCTTGTATTCCATCACCGACATCATGGCCTCGTTGTCCGAGCCGCGGGCCACCGCCAGGTAGGAGTGCATGCCCAGCTCGGCCATCTGCTGCTCGCCGATCACCTTGGTGGTGATGTTGGGGCAGGCGTCCGCCAGGCGACGGGCCTGGGAAGCCAGGTAGGCCGGGGTGCAGATGTTGGGCGGCATGTTGCCCACGTCACGGCAGACCTTGACCCCCTGGGCCACGGCCAAACCGTGCTGGATGGCCTTCTCACCCAACGGCAGCTCGCGGCGGGACGGCACGTTGAATACCAGCTTGCGCAGGGGGCGACGCAGCTCGGCCTTGTTGGTCTTAAACTGATCGAAGCTGTACAGGCCGGCCTGGGTGGTCTCGATGGCTTGCCGCACCTTCCAGTAGGTGTCGCGGCCCTTGACGTGCAGTTCGGTGAGGAAACAGACCGCTTCCATGGAGCCGGTTTCGTTCAGGGTGCTGATGGTCTTCTGGACGATCTGCTTGAACTGGCGCTCATCCAGTTCCCGCTCCTTGCCACAGCCCACCAGCAGCACCCGTTCGGACAGCACACCCGGTACCTGATGCAGCAGCAGCATCTGGCCCGGTTTGCCCTCCAGATCGCCGCGGCGCAGCAGGGAGCTGAGGTAACCGTCGCTGATCCTATCCAGCTGTTCCGCCACCGGCGAGAGGCGACGGGGCTCAAAAACGCCCACCACGATACAGGCGCTGCGCTGTTTCTCCGGGCTGCCGCTCTTTACGCTGAACTCCATGAATACTCCTCGGTCTTGCAGACAACGGAGGCGCTTTGGCTGATAATGTGGCCACCGCCAGATGCGCATCCCTTGATGCAGTGGATGGGTAAAATTTGCTAAATAGGCAAAAATCTATTTTTCGCCCGTATTTTTTAGCGTTTTCACTAAAGTTACAAGTTTTCCCAGAGGCCAGCGTGATCGTCTTCCGGTATCTGTTCAAAGAAACCTTCAAAACCCAGCTGTCGGTGTTGTTTATTCTGCTCATGATCTTCATGAGTCAGAATTTCATCCGGGTACTCTCCAAGGCCGTCAAGGGCTCCATTCCCACCCAGCTGGTGACGGAACTGATGATGCTGAACGTGCCGAACATGGCGCTGCTTATGCTGCCCATCAGCCTGTTTGTCGGGATCTTGTTCGCCCATGGCCGCCTGTACGCCGAAAGCGAGATGACGGTGCTCAAGGCTCTGGGGCTGGGGCCGCGTTACATCATGAGCACGGCACTGCTGCTGGCCCTGCTGACCGGCGTGCTGGCTATCGGCAACACCTTCTGGCTGGCGCCCTGGGCGCAACGGCAGCAGATCGACCTGCTGGAGCGGGCCAAGCGCGATCCCAGCTTCACCGCCATTGAGGAGGGGCGCTTCTTGTCCCTCAACAGCGGCAAGCTGGTGGTGTACGTCGACGAGCTCAAGGACAAGGGCAAGGATCTGGAGCGGATCTTCGTGCTGCAGCAGGCCACCGACAAACAGGGGCCGGCCATCATAGTGGCGAATAACGGTCGCCTGAGCAGTGACGACAATGGCCTGCGCTGGGTCACCCTGCAAGATGGCCATCGCTATGCCGCGCCGCTCAAGGGGGATGGCTTTAACATTTCCTCGTTCGAGCAGTATCGCGCCTGGATCCCGCTGGGCCAGGAAGAGCAGGATGCCCGTCAGGAGGTTTCGAGCCTGGATTGGCAAAAACTCGCCGAAAGTGAGGATCCCAAGGCCAAGAGCGAGATGCAGTGGCGTATCTCTCTGCCTATCTCCATCCTGGTGCTGACCCTTATCGTGGTGCCGTTGGCCCAGGTGAATCCACGGCAAGGGCGCTATGCCAAGCTGCTGCCGGCCATTTTGCTCTACCTGAGTTATTACCTGCTGCTTTCCGCCGGCCGTTCCGCCATGGAGCGCGGCACCCTGCCGGCCATGCCGGGGCTGTTCATCGTGCCGCTGGTCTATCTGCTGTTGTTTGCCATTCCACTTAATCTGGGGGGCACTCGCTGGTGGCAGGCACTGCGTCTGCGGGTCAAGGGAGGGGTCGGCGCATGATCTACGGCATTCTGGATCGCTATGTGGGGCGCAGTGTGGTGCTGGCCATACTGCTGTGTACCCTGACCCTCTCCGGTCTTTCGGTATTGATCAAATTCGTCGAGCAGCTGCGCCAGGTGGGGGAGGGTAACTTTGATGCCCTGCATGCGCTGCTCTATGTGCTGATGGGCCTGCCCCAGCACCTGGTGACGTTTTTCCCCATGGGTGCCTTGCTGGGGGGCGTCATCGGCCTGGGCCAGCTGGCCCAGAGCAGTGAGCTGGTGGTGCTGCAGGCAGCGGGACGCTCGCGGCTGAATATCGTCACCGCCGTGCTCAAGACGGTGCTGCCGGTGATGGTGCTGTTCATCCTGCTGGGGGAGTACGGTGTGCCCTACTCCGAGCTCAAGGCCAAGGACTTCAAGGCCAATGCGGTCTCCGGCGGCCAGATCACCGCCTCGTCCTACGGCGTCTGGGCCCGGGAAGGCAATGACTTTGTGCATGTGGGGGTAGTGTATCGGGATGGCAGCCTGGCCAAGGTGACACGATACCAGTTCGATGACGGGCAGGAGCTCAAGACGGTCACCCGGGCGGCCTCGGCACATTATGAACAGGGGCATTGGCGGCTGGATCAGGTGGAGGAGACCCGCTTCTCATTGCCGGAGGCCATTCATACGGTGCATCTGGATACGGCCCGCTGGGACAGTCAGCTGACGCCGAAGAAGCTGGGGGTGGTGGCCATCTCGCCGGATGAACTGTCTGCCAAGGGGCTGCTGGACTATGTGCGCTATCTCAAGAGCAATGGCCAGAACGCCGATCGCTATGAGCTGGCGCTGTGGCGCAAGGCGGCCGCTCCACTGGCCGTCATCGCCATGATGTTGCTGGCCGCCAGTACCGTGTTCGGTCCGCTGCGCTCCGTCTCCATGGGGGCCCGCATCATGATGGGGGTGATACTGGGCTTTCTGTTCTATGTGGTGAACGAGGTGCTGGGGCCCTTCAGCCTGGTCTACGATGTGCCCCCGGTGGCCGGGGCCTTCGTCCCCAGCCTATTGTTCCTGGCCATCGCGGTGAAGATGCTCAGGCGGCGGGCTTAGCCTCGCTGCCATCATCCACCACCATCTCGCTCTCCGCCCAGATGTCCTGAAAGGCGCGGCTCTGATGATCGAAGGGCGCCAGCAGATTGCCCAGGCCGAAGGCGGCGGTGAACAGCCGGATCAGCCCCTGGGACAGGCCAAGGGGTCGGCCATCCGGCCGCTGCAGCCGCAGGTGCCAGGCCTTCATGCCGGGGGTCTGGCCGGTGCGACACCAAAACCACAGGTAATAGCCGCACAGCGCCAGCCCAAGGTAAACACTGTAGAGCGTCTGGTGTGACAGCCAGTCACCCAGGCTGCTGTCGCCTGTCTTCACCACACCGAGTAGCTGCAGCAGCCAGGCCAGGCCATAGCCCAGCAAGCCGGCCAGCAGCAGGACGGCACCGGCCAGCAGGGCGTCATACAGCCAGGCCCCCAGGCGACGAAACAGACCAGTGACGGGATAGCGACGGGGTTGGACGGGGGCGGTTGGGGTCGGGCGGGTGGCAGTACGTCTGGCCATGGAAACTCTCCTGCTAAATCGGGAGCGCCATTCTACCCAAGCCGGTGGCATCGCCCAGCCCAGTTTCGCTGAATAATTCAGCAGTTGCGACATGGAACATGAAAAAACCGTTGCGACCGCAAGGGGGCTTTGTATAATCGCCACCCATCAAGCCAGAGGGAATCTACCGCTGTGCTTGGCCCGGGTGGCGAAATCGGTAGACGCAGCGGATTCAAAATCCGCCGGGTAAAACCGTGTCGGTTCGAGTCCGACCCCGGGCACCACTTCAAATTCAATGACATAAGGCCACTCAGCGAGTGGCCTTATGTTTTTCTAAGCCGCCAAGTGGCGGCATAAAAAACCAGTCTTTCATCCAAACGCTTCCTCAACCCTGCCAGCCTGAAGCTTGGTTCTGGCTACCCACTTGACCCTGAACTTGCTATCTCTGGTTTATGACTGCGATTTATCGTGACAGCCGGCGTTGTCTGGCGGTCGATGATGGGTCCTTGAGCCTTGCCAGAACACTTACCCAGAAAAACCTACATATACAAAAACATACCTGTAATCCACCGCATTTTTACTTGAAATCAGCCGGGGCGCTTGCTCCGAGTATAAGCATGGTGTCTCCGCGCAGGAGGGGAGCTGTTGAAAACATGAGCCGTTTGTTTTCTGAGCTAACGCACACAACTCAGCGATGTTTATCTCTAATCTGATCCATATGGATCCCTTGTCGCTGTTGATCTGGAGGGACTCATAAAACCCAATAAAGGAGATAACCATGAGCACGACAGCTAATCCATTGAGTGACAACATGGCGCTGCATGCAGGCGCAGCCCAGACGAAACTCCAGCACCTCCAGGAAATTGTCAACGCGAACCAAAATATCCAAGCGATAGGGCCCACGTCGCCAAGCCAGGTCGCATTTGCAGAAGCCTTTATCTACGTCAAGGTGTACAGCAATGATCAGGGTTTCAAACTGCCATCAGGTGCTTTTGCCAAATTTGAAGGCACGGCATGGGGGGCCGCATTAGGCGGTGGGGTGACCTGGATGACCGCCGTGTTTGCCGTGGATGAATCGAGCATCTTTGGTGATGTCTCGTTTAACTTCAACTCTGCTGGGGGGCAGACCAACCTCAATTTTTGGCGGGGAAGTACCTTCATTGGCAGTGCCGTGGGGGCTGGGCTGGGGGTCAGCCTGGGTGCATCTGGCGGCAGTGGAACTTTTACCCGGGGTTGATGTACAAAGATGGGCTCTGGTGGCTAGCAATGAACATCAGCTGGGTTGCTGGCCGTCAATGAGAGTCGCAGCGAGGGACGCCAATTGGCGTCCCTTTGACATTGCCGTTCGCGATCGATTTTCCGGTTTGGTTGAGGCGGCCGGCTCCCGTGGCTGTTAGTGCGGATCCAGCCCTACCAGGCTCAACTCAGCCTATCCATGCCCCCTCTCTTGCATGCCAAGCATAATCAGCAAGGAGTCCTTCCTCTTGCCGTTATGATTGTGCTTGCCAGTTGGACTGATATGCCGGCCATCGCCAACTTGTATCTGCCTCTGCGCTGCTTCCTCGTTCAGCTCTGCGAACTGCCCGATTTATGTCTACCCGTTTCTTACACGGGCATGACAGGGCGGATGGGGGTCACCATACTTGGGCTGTGGTGTCAGTTGTCCGAGTGGGTAGGCAGGCTCGGGCATTCCTATGTGAGGTGAGGCGATGGAGAGTCAACTGCATGGTTTGCCGGCCCTGTTTCGTCAGCTGGGCCTGGCGGATGATCCCGAGGCCATTCGCGGCTTCGTCGCCGCGCATGCTCCCCTGGAGGACGGGCTGGCGCTGCACGATGCCGGTTTCTGGAGCCCGGCCCAGGCCCAGTTCCTCCGTCAGTCCAAGGCGGATGATGCCGACTGGGCCGAGGTGGTGGATCAGCTGGATGTGATGCTCAGGCGGTGAGGCATGACCCAGCCCAAGATGCGTCTCGAGCATGATGCCCTGGGAACCATAGAGGTTCCGGCCGACCGTTGCTGGGGAGCTCAGACCCAGCGGGCCCTGCTGCACTTTGCCATCGGCCAGGAGCGGTTTCCGCGCGCCCTGCTGCGCGCCTTGGGGCTGGCCAAGCGTGCGGCGGCCCTGAGCAACGTGGCGCTGGGTCGCCTGGACGCGCCGCGGGGGGAGGCCATAGCGGCGGCGGCCATGCGTCTGCAGGCGGGGGAGCTGGACGATCAGTTTCCCCTCACCATCTGGCAAAGCGGCTCCGGTACCCAGACCAACATGAATGCCAATGAGGTGCTGGCATACCTGGCCAACCGGCAACTGGGCTGCTCGGCGGACAGCCCGGCAGCGGTTCATCCCAACGACCACTGCAACCTGGGCCAGTCCACCAACGATCTGTTTCCCACCCTGATGCACATTGCCACCGTGGAGCAGCTGCATCACCAGCTGCTACCGGCGCTGACCACGCTGCACGCCTGCCTGGCCCACCAGGCCCAGGCCTGGGCGGACATGATCAAGCTGGGCCGAACCCATCTGCAGGATGCGGTGCCCCTGACCCTGGGGCAGGCCTTCTCGGCCTACGTCAGTCAAATTGCTGGGGGACGGCGACATATCGAGTCTGTGTTGCCCCAGCTCTATCCGCTGGCCCAGGGGGGCACGGCGGTGGGCACAGGGCTCAATACCGCGCCTGGGTTTGCCGAGCGGTTTGCCGACTACATAGCCCAGTGGACCGGCTTGCCCTTTTGCTCGGCGGACAACAAGTTTGCCGCCCTCGCGGGCCATGAGCCCCTGGTGGCCTTATCCGGCATGCTCAGCGTGCTGGCGGTGAGTCTGAACAAGCTGGCCAACGACATCCGCCTGCTGGGCTCGGGTCCCCGTGGCGGCCTGGGCGAGCTGCATTTGCCGGCCAACGAACCGGGCTCCTCCATCATGCCGGGCAAGGTCAATCCCACCCAGTGCGAGGTGCTGACCATGGTCTGTGCCCAGGTGATGGGCAACCACAACACCATCACCTTCGCCGCGGCGCAGGGCCAGCTGGAGCTTAATGTGTTCAAGCCCGTGATCCTCTACAACCTGTTGCAGAGCCTGCAGCTGCTGGCCGAGGCCATGGTCAGCTTCACCGCCTATTGCCTGACCGACCTGCAGCCCCAGCCGGCGCAGATGCGCCACTGGCTGGATCGCTCCTTGATGCTGGTGACGGCGCTGAGCCCGCGGATTGGCTATGAACAGGCCGCCCGGCTGGCCCAGGCGGCCCTGGCCAAGGGAACCACCTTGGCCGAGGAGGTCGTCGCCAGCGGTTGCCTGCCGGCGGACGAGGTGGAACGCCTGTTGCGGCCCGACAGCATGCTAGGGCCGCGCTGAGCCGCCCGACGTGTTGCGGCCCAGCACCTTGTGCTGATAGAACCAGCCCAGCCCCACCAGGCTCAGACCTAGCCCCAGGAAGGAGGCGGCGCGGTAGAGCCCCTGCAGGCTGCTCATGTCCCACAGGAAGATCTTGCACACCGTCAGCAGCAACATCAGCAGGGCGGCCCGGCGGATCTGTGGCCATTGGCGCCAGCCCCCCAGCAGCATCAGGGCGATGGCACTGAGCAGCCAGGCGGCGGAATGGCTGTACAGTTCGCCCTGGCTCATGGTCAGCCCAGATATGTCGCCTCCACGCCAGATCTGCCGCACCGCCAGGGTGAGAAACAGCAAGCTACTGACAAAGCCAAAGCCTGCCACCAAGCGGGCCGGCCAGCGGTGTTTGCCTTCCAGATTACGCCAGGCCAGCAAGGCCAGCGCGGCCGGTATCCCCCAGGCCAGCAGGCTGAGGTTGAGCAGGGGCCATTCGCCCAGCCAGCTGCGGTGCCACAAGGGGTTCAGCCACAGGCTGCTGCCCAGGCTTGTCATCAGCAGCATCATGCCCAGCAACAGGGGGGCCGCCAGGGCATAGACGTGGGCCAGCTGGCCGCCCAGCCGGGCCTTGCGCCAGTAGATCAGCGCCAGGGCGCCCCACAGGCAGCTGTGCACGGCGGCATCCTTGAGCTCATAGGCGGCCTGCCAGGGCTGACCGTCACTGAGCCAATAGCGGGCCTCCAGGCTGAGCCAGAGAGTCAGCAGCTGCAGGGCGCCGGCTTCCAGCCAGGCCTGGGTCTGTTGGCCGGGGCGACTGGGCAGCCAGCGGGCGGCCAGGAAGAAGCAGGCGACGGGGATGCCGTAGCCGTACAGGCTCCAGTGGATGCCAAAGACACCGCTCACCGGGTAGCTCAGCAGCCAGGGATTAAGGGAGAGGCGGGTCACCACGGCGGCGGCCAGCAGCTTGATGAGCCAATGGGGGATGAGATCCCCCTCCTTGCGCGCCAGGGCACAGAGGCCCGTCAGCTGCACCGCCAAGGCCAGGGTCAGGCTCTGTTCGTTGAAATAGAGGATGAGGGCCAGGGTCAGGCCAGCCTGGGAGCCGGCCATCAGCGCCAAACGGCTGGCCGTGGGCCAGTTCTGACGTCGGCTCAGCAAGCCAAACAGCAGACACAGTCCCAGGGCCTGCAGGGGCCAGATGATGCTGGCATCATCCCACAGGCTGGCAGTCTGGGGGGCGGCCCTGTGATAGAGCAGGGCCAGCATTAACAGGGGCAGACTGACCAGTAGGCTGCCCCAGACCCCAGGTCGCCAGCGGCTGCGGAGCCGCGGCAGCAGCGTCAGGCTGGTGAGCAGGGCCAGGCCCATCCCCCAACGCCAGAGTGGCCAGAGTTGCTCCGGCGCCAGGTTGACCTGGCGAGGCCAGTGGGGGTGGGCGGCCACCGCCAGCAGCAGTCCCAGACTCGCCAGCCAGGGCAACAGATCCAGCGCCGGTGTCCGCCGGCTGCAGTAGAGGCTCAGGGCCAGCCAGCCCAGCAGGCTGAGCCACAGGGCGGTGGGGTAATGGAACCAGATCAGCTGAGCGCAGCTCAGCAGGCTGAGGATGACCGCCAGCCAGTGCAGGTGATTGATCAGCGGGCGGGCGCCGTGGCGGTGCAACGGCCAGCGGACCGCCCGGTAGTCCAGGCGCCAGCCCAGGCCCGGCAGGGCCAGGAAGGCGTAGGCCGACAGCAGCAGGTACGTCGCCAGCAGGGCCGGTTGCCCCGGCTGTATGTTCCAGCTCAGCAGATACCAGGCAAAGTGCGCCAGCAGGGTGCCCCACCACAGCCAGGTACGGCGTACCCGGCATTGCAGCGCCAGGGCAGCCAGGCTGATGAGCCCCACGTAGCCCAGCAGGCCAGCCTGGCTGCTGTGGCCGGTATCCACCAGCACAGGCACCAGATAGCCCCCCAGCATGCCCAGCACCGCCAGCAGCGGCCCCTGCAGCAGGGCCAGGGCCAGCCCCAGCAAGGCGGTGAGGGCCAGCAAGCCGAAGGTCAGGCCTGTGCCCAGCAGGCCGTAGAGTTCGTGAGCGGTCAGCAGGCTGGCATAACAGGCGATGAGGCCGCCACTGGCCAGGGCCGCCGGCACATAGTCGGCTTTTTGTCCCAGCCGTTGGCCCAGCACGGGCGCACTGTGCCGGCGCAGCCACTCGCTGCCCATCAGCAGGGTCAGCCCCAGGGCGCCGCTCGCCAGCACCCGACCCGTGGGGCCCAGCACACTGTGTTCCACGCCAAATTTCACCAGAAAGATGCCGCCTAAGGCCAGGGCGATGCCGCCCACCCAGACCAGCCACCGGGAGGCCAGATCCCGCTCCAGGCGGTTGCTGTCGCGGCCGTCTATCGCAATAGGCTCGGCCGGCATAGGGCCCGATTCGGCAACAATTTGTTGTCGCGGCGGCGAAGGGGGTGCGGCTCGCGGTGCCGGCGGCAAAGGATCTGCCGCCCTCGATACCGCCACCCTAGGCGCTTCGGGCTTGGGCGCCAGAGCCACAGCGACTGGCGTGGCCGTCTGGGCTGAGGCCGGCGATGGATCCGATACCTGGGAACGCAGCTCGGCCAGCTCGCGTTCCAGGCGGGTGAGGCGTACCAGAGCAATCAGGCCGCAGATGGCACCGACCACCACCAGGAGGCCGAACAGCAGGAGCAGGATAATAAAGTCCATGTCATTGATCCGATTGAGGCGGGTGCTTGCATTGGCCCCGACGACGCCACTACCCTAACAGAGTCGTCCCTTTCCCAGCCAGCGCAAGGAGGTGCCGTTTGCGTATGTTGCGACCCCAATGGCGAATTGTGCTGCTCTATCTGGTGGCGGGATCTCTGTGGATCTTTTTCTCCGATCTGCTGGTGGCACAACTGGTGCGGGATCCGGTCTGGATCTTGCGGGTGCAAAGCATCAAGGGCTGGTTGTTCATCCTGATCACCGCAGCGCTGCTGTTTGTGCTGATACGGCGGGATCTTAACCGCATGCGGGCGGCCAATCAGGCATTGGTGGAGAGCTACGATCAGACCATTCGCGGTTGGGTGCGGGTGATGGATCTGCGGCACAAGGAGACCCGGGATCATACCCGGCGGGTCACCCTGATGACGCTGGCCCTGGCCCGGCGGGCCGGCATAGACGATGCCGGGCAGCTCAAGCAGATAGAGCGGGGGGCCCTGTTGCATGACATCGGCAAGATTGGCATTCCGGATGCCATCCTGATTAAGCCAGGTAAGCTGGATGCTCAGGAGTGGCAGCAGATGCAGCAGCACGTCACCATAGGGCACCGGCTGGTGAGCGATATCGCCTTTTTGCGGCCCTGTGCCGACATCCCCCATTATCACCATGAGAAGTGGGATGGTTCTGGCTATCCGGAGGGCCTGCAGGGCGAGGCGATCCCCTTGGCGGCTCGGTTGTTCGCCCTGGTGGATGTCTGGGATGCCCTGAGTCATCCCAGGGTCTACAAGGCCGCCTGGCCTGAGCCCGAGGTGCTCAGCTATCTGGCCGAGCACTCAGGCCGTCATTTTGACCCTCAGTTGGTCAAGTTGTTTATCAATCATTATCCCGATCTCAAGGCGGAACTGGCCACGGCCCTGGCTCAGCAAGCCGACTGATCAAGGCCCGTCCGGCGGCTGTAGCCAACAGGCTTCCCAGGGCGGCACCTCGCCACCCCATTCTTCTAGCAAAAAATCGATCATCCGTCGCACCTTGGCCGGCAGGTATTGCCGGCTGGGATAGAGGACACTCAGGGTCAGTTGGGGCATGTGATAACCGCTGAGCAAAGGTACCAGCCGCCCTTCGGCGAGGGCTTCGCCAATCATGAAACTGGGGCTGCGGGTGATGCCCATGCCCGCCAGGGCGGCCCCCACCAGGATGTCGCCGTTGTCCGCCTCCAGGGGGCCTGTCACCGCCACCTTGTACACCTCGCCGCCTTCACAGACGAAACTCCACTGGTTCGGCTCCGGTATACCGTTGTAGATGAGACAGTCATGCTGGCGCAGATCGTCCGGGGTGAGCGGAGTGCCGCGGCGGGCCAGGTAGTCGGGAGAAGCACAAATCAGCGTCCGGATGGGACTGATGGGCCGGGCAATCATGTTGCCATCCAGGGTGTTGGTGATCCGCAAGGCCAGATCCAGCCCCTCTTCGATAAGATCCAGCTTGCGGTCACTGGCCACTACCTCGACCCGAATATGGGGGTAGCGCTGGCGAAAACGGGCCAGGGCCGGGGCCAGCTGGCGGGCGCCGAAAGGAATGGAGACGCTGAGCCGCAGCCGCCCGGCGGGCTGCTGGGTTTCTTGTAATAGCTCCGACTCCAGCTCGTTCATTTCGTCCAGCAGGTGTAGGGTGCGGTGGTAATAGAGCTGACCCAGATCCGTGAGGTGCAGGCGCCGGGTGGTGCGTTGCAGCAGTCGCACCCCTAACTGCCCCTCCAGCTCCGCCACATAGCGGGACACTGCCGTGGTGGAGAGATTCAAGCGTTCGGCGGCGCCAACGAAACTGCCGGCTTCCACCACCTTACTAAACACCAACATGGCTTGCAGTTTATCCATGGCGACCTCTTTATCCCGAAATATGGGATTTATTCTAATAAAATGGCCAGTTTATTGCCATTTAAGAAAGGGTGATACTTCTCTCAACGGCCGGACATGCCGCGCCAAACCCCATTCGGCGTCCGTGAGACGCAACCCCATACCGAGGAGCTTACTATGAATATCATCCGCACTCTGACTGCTGCATCTGTCCTGCTGTTGGCGGCTACCGGCGCCCAGGCTCAACAGGGCGATGGCCCCCTGACACTGCGCCAAGCGTCTCAGGCTTCAGCCATCCCGACCCAGGTGGCTCAGGCGCAGCAAACGGGCTCCGCCAGCCTGGAATGGCCCCGCCGCGACTCAGATAACCGCTAAGTCTTAGATTCCGTAGCCTTCTGATTGGTCACCCGAGCGGTGGCCTTTTTTTTTGGCTTCGACAATCTGGCGGATGCTGCATAGCAAAACGGCTGGCGGTACCCGTGTCGTGACACGGTGACCGCCAGCCGTTGGCATGGCCAGGGCGCTCAGGGGCGCTTAGCTGCGCTCATCATCCTGTTGAGGCGTGTAGGAGGGGCGACGATCATCGCTACCATAACGTTCTGACGGCGGGCGGGGCCGGCGCGGACGCTGGAAGCCACCACGCTGTCCCAGCATGGCGATGGTGGAGATCTTGGCCTTGTAGATCATCTGCTGGTTGCCATTGGCATCGGTGAGCAAGACGCTGTACTGGTCGAAACCGCTGATGCTGCCTTCGAGTTTGATACCGCTGACCAGGAAGATGGCCACATGACTGCGGTTCTTTCTCAGCCAGTTCAGGGCAGAGTCCTGACCATTGCCCAGGGAGAACGCCTGCTCTAAAGAGGTGTAGTTTTGATTTTCCGCCGTCATCGTTCGATTCCCACGTATCCAAAGTCACCCGATTGTCCTTTATGGTCAAGCGGTTGTCAAAGCAATCCAAATCCGAATGGCTAAGCAGGGGAGTATGGGTTCATCTTTGATTATCCATCGCATCTTGAGTGTGCGGTGGATATCATATGAAGCTGTTATTTAGGTTCGGGCCGCCCATCTCTGATAGGCTGAAACGCGTCATAAGGACAAGGAGCGAGTGTCATGTTTCTGGATTACTTTGCTTTGGTGGTGTTGGTGTTTGTCTTGCTGGTCTGCTTCTACGGCGTGATCGCCATTCACGACATCCCCTACGAGATCTCAGTCAAACGTAATCATCCCCATCAGGATGCCATTCACATCGCCGGCTGGGTCAGTCTGTTCACCCTGCATGTGCTGTGGCCCTTCCTGTGGATCTGGGCCACCCTCTATCGCGAGGATCGGGGCTGGGGCATGGTCGGCAAGGACCACGACAGGATCAGCCAGCTGGAACAGCAGCTAGCCAGGATGGAGTTGCTGATGCAACAACGGCCCTCGGCGTCGTCCTCGGCCACGGCGGCGGCCGCTGAACAGCCGACCGCGGACAAGGAGGTTTAAGCCATGGATTTGCTGATTATTCTGACCTACGCGGCGTTCGCCTACGGCTGTTTTAAGGTGTTCAAGATCCCGGTCAACAAGTGGACCGTTCCCACCGCCGTGCTGGGCGGGGTGTTTGTGGTGGCCGGTCTGGTGCTGACCATGAACTACAACCATCCCTATACCTATGTGGCCCAGAAGGCGGTGGTGGCCGTGCCCATCATCTCCCAGGTGGTTGGGGTGGTGGATGAGGTGCCGGTGCGGCGCAATGAGCATCTCAAGGCCGGGGATGAGCTGTTCCGCATCGACCCTACCGTCTATCAGGCGCGGGTGGATCGGCTCAAGGCGGATCTGGTGACCGCCGAGCAGTCCGTCGCGGCGCAGCGGGACCAGTTGAGCGTCACCCAGGCCCAGGTGGCCCAGGTGCGGGCAGATAGAGACAAGGCGCGCAAGGATCTGACGCGCTATGAGCAAGCGGCCAGGAAGGCGGTCAACCCCTTCACCGAGCAGGAGGCCACCAACGCCCGCCAGGCCTTCCTGGCGCAAGAGGCCCGGCTGAGTGCCGCCGAGGCGCAGCAACAACAGATCCAGAGTCAGTTGGATGCCATCGTCAACGGTGAGAACGCCGGCATCGTCAGCCTGCGGGCCCAGCTCAAGGAGGCAGAATACAACCTGGCGCAAACCGTGGTGCGCGCCCCCAGCGACGGCTATGTCACTCAGGTACTGCTGGACAAGGGCAGCTATGTCAACAGCATGCCCTTCCGCCCGGCCATGTTCTTCATTCCTGATCAGGGCCGGCGTGTGGTTGCCTCCTTCCGCCAAAACTCCCTGTTGCGGGTCAAGGCCGGCGATGAGGCGGAGGTGGTGTTCACCGGCGTGCCGGGCACCGTCTTCAAGGGCAAGGTCAGGCAGGTGATGCCGGTGGTGCCGGAAGGGGTCTATCACACCCAGTTTGCCCTGCAGACCATCAGCTTTGATGGGCGCAACGGCATTCTGGCGGAGATAGAGCTGGATCCTGCCGTGGATGCCTATCATCTGCCGGATGGGGTGGCGGCCCAGGTGGCCATCTACACGGAGCACTTCCACCATGTGGCCGTGATGCGCAAGGTGCTGCTGCGCATGACCGGCTGGATGCACTACCTGTATCTGGATCACTAGTCAGGCGCAACGCCAACCCATTAAACGAAACCCTGTCTAGTGCAGGGTTTTTGTTATGGGCGATGCGGTTCGTTAGACGGCGGCGGCAAAGGGCAAGGGCGCAGCGCAAAGCGGTACCGATCCCCGGCCTGGATGGGGCGCACCTGGGTAGTGGGCAGGGCCGCCGCCAGATAGGGGATCACCGGATCGCCGCTGCAGTGCCCCAGACAGAGAAAATCCGGTGCCCAGTGGCCTAGCCAGCGGCGGGTGAAGGCGAGCCGTTCCTGGCTGGCGTGCAGCAGGTGCAGACCACCGATCACTCCCGCCAGCCTCGGCAGTCCGGTGAGGCTCAGCAGGTGCTGCACCGTGTTCACCAGGCCCGCATGACAACAACCCAGCACCACCACCAGGCCCGCCGGGGTGGCGAGCCAGAGGGCCTGATCATCCGGGATGGGATCGGGTGCTTCCCCGGCCTCATCCCAGAAGAAGGGGCCGCCGCTGTCCTCGATGGTATGCGGGCGCGCAATGACACCGCTGGAGCCCATGCTGTCGGAGAAACGAAGAGGCTCAGCGCCCCAATGAGCCAGCGGGCCCAGCCGGCTGGCCAGATCCGCCGGCATACCAATCTGCCTCACCGGTTTGCCGACATGGCGGCTGACCCGCGGGCGCAGGCAGTCGGGATGACCCTGCACCCGGGACAGCAGGGCATCCGGCAGGGACGCCAGGCCGCCGCTGTGATCCCAGTGGCCGTGGCTCAGCAGCAGGTGCTGGCAGCGCTGCAAGTCGACGCCCAGGCGGGCGGCATTGCTCTGCAAGCCGATACCTGCGCCGGCATCAAACAGCAGTGGTGACTGCCCGTCATCCAGCCAGCAGCTCCAGCCGTGTTCGGCCTGCAGACCAGGGTGTGCCTGGTTGTTGCACAGTACCTGCAAGGTCAGCTCAGTGGCCATGGACGGCGTGCCATGCTTGTGCGGGCAGCAGGAACTTGGCGCTGGCCCGGGCCAGGGGCCTATCCCCCTCACTCAGCTCGGCCTCCAGCTGGAACAGCTGCCGGCGCTGGCTCAGCAGACGTCCCGTGAGGCGCAGCGGCGTCAGCAGGGGGGCCGGCGCCAGGAAGCGCACCTGCAGTTCGGCAGTCAGGGCCTGATGGCCCAGGCTGAACAGGCAGTGGGTCATGGCCGCATCCAGCAGGCTGCTGATGATGCCGCCGTGGATCAGTCCGGGGTAGCCCTGATGGTGGCGCCGGCCAATAAATTCGCTGCTGACCTGACCCGGCCCCAACAAGGCAAAGCGCAGGGGACCCAGGTCGCCACACAGGTGACAATCGGCGTGGATCTGCCGGGTCTGGTGATAGGTGGGCAGGGCGCTCATGCTCCCAGCAGCTCATCCACGGCGGCGCGGGCCTGCACCCCGTATATCAGACTGGGGCCACCGCCCATCAGGATGGCCACATCAATGGTCTCAATCATTTCCTCCCGGCTGGCGCCGACCTTGAGGGCGGCGGCCACATGGCTGGCGATGCAGCCGTCACAGCGGGCGGCAATGGCGATGCCGGTGGCGATCAGCTCCTTGTGCTTGGCGCTGAGGGCGCCGTCCTTCATGGTGGCCTGATGCAGACCGAGGAAGGCGTTGAAGGTGTCGGGGCTGGCCTGGCGGTAGGCGCGGCCCAGCTCCCGTTGATCCTGGTTGATCTGGCGATAGGACTTGCTCATGGCGTTTCCTTATTTTCGTAGCGAGAGGGCTGGTTTTTTGTCGCGGGGCGGGCGGGTTCCTGGATCTGGTACAGATGTTCCTGGCAGGGGGTGTGACAACCACACAGCCGGCCATCGGCCGGTGCCCGGCGCCCCTGCAGGCGCAGCCAGAAGATCAGGCTGCCGGCAAACAGGAACAAGACACCAAACAGGCCGCCCAGCAGCCACTGACTCAGTGCTGACAACATTTTTTGCCGCTGCCTTGCTCGCCATGACCCTGTTTGCAGCACGCCTGCTCACCGGCGGCGTCATGATCGTGATGGCAGCACTCACCCTTGGCCTGGTGGTTGACGGAGGGTTTGCCCTGGCTGGCGTCGGTGAGGGTCAGCAGACCCGGCGCCTGGGGGTTGGCCAGCTGCTCCGGCCGTGCCTGCCGCAGCTTGACCTCCTGCACCAGCAGCTTGCGCTCCAGCAGCTTGCCCAGCATCTGCTGACCGATGCCGCGCACCAGCACTCGCTCCACCCGGGCTGTGGCCATCAGATCCAGCAGGGCCTGCTTGCCGGCACAGTTGCTCTCGACGGCCGGGTTGGCCACCCGTCCCAGGGACTTGCCCTGTTCATCGATAAACAGCAGTTCGGGGGCCTTGGTGAAGTGCTTGGCCAGCTGATCTTGCTCCATGGGCAGTAAGGTAATCATGGGAGGGGCTCCTTATTTATTGGCATATGCCACTTTATATGCCTGAAGGGCCCATCCTGCAATCACTTTTTGCCTTGGATTAGCCTTTGACCTCCGCCGTCGGGGGTGGGGCTATGTCGGTCTGATCCTCCTGGGGATTGAACCTGGATTCGGTGGGGATGCGGGGATCCAGATCCGCCGCCAGCGGGGTGTTGGGCGGCACCGGCATATAGCTCTGATGTTCGGCCATGGGCACCGCCGAGCGTACCTTCTGCCGCCAGACAAGGTAGAGAGCCAGGCCGCCGGCGCAGAGGGCAAAGTAGCCAAACAGGCCGCTGGAACCCAGCTTGGTCATGGCCTGGGAGGCCAGCAGGGGGCCGGCGGTGGACCCCAGGCTGTAGGCCAGCAGCATGCCCTGGTTAGCGCTGATCATCTGCTCCGGGGTCAATTCGTCACAGGCGTGACTGAGGCTGATGGGGTAGATGGAAAACACCAGGCCACCGAACAGGAAGATGAGCATCGCCTGCACGCCAGGCAGCGCCAGTTGGCTGAGCAGCAGTATGGCCAGGCTCAGCACGGCCAGCCCCGCGCCCAACAGGGCCAGGATGCGCCGCCGATCGAAGCGATCCGATAGGCGACCCAGGGGATACTGCAGGCTGACGCCCCCCAGGATCACCAGGGCCATCTGGTTGGCGACCTGCTCCAGCGCCAGACCCTGGCGGGTGAAGAACAGGGGCAACAGGCCGTAGAGGGCCCCCAGCAGCAGACCCGAGGCCAGGCTGCTGCCCATGCCTGCCGGCGTCAGGCGCAGTAGGGTGAAGAAGCCCAGCTGGCGCGGGGTTTCGGTCTGGGGCATGCCTACCCGTGTCAGGGCCAGGGGGATCACCGACAAGGAGGCGCTCATGGCCACCAGGGCGAAGGGGCTCAGCTGTAAGGGATCGATATAGCGCAGCAGCCACTGGCCACCGGCCAGGCCGCCATAGAGCAAGATCATGTACAGGGCCATCAGCCGGCCCCGGGTGGCAGGGGAGCTGGACACCAGCATCCAGGACTCAATGACCACAAACAGGCCGCCGGTGGCAAAGCCACCCAGCAGGCGCAACAGACTCCAGGCCAAGGGATCCACCAGCAGGCCATGCCACAGGGCCAGGGCGGCCAGCAAGGAGGCATAGGCGGCATAGGCGCGGATGTGACCCACCCGGCTGATGATGCGGGCGTTGACGAATGAGCCCAGCACCAGGCCGGCGAAGTAGGAAGTGGAGACCAGGCCAATCCAGCCGGCACTGACCCCCTCTGCGCTCAGGCGCAGGGTCAGCAGGGTGGAGAGCAGGCCGTGGCCTATGATGAACACCACCAGGCTTAGCAGGGGTGAGATGACGGTGGGGGGAACGAAGGCCAGCATGGACAATCACCTGTGGCAAAGGAGATAGACCGACCATATTACATTTGGCTGGTCGGTACAAAATGAGCAGACCTGTCTAGGTCTGCTCGCTGTCAATCAGACGTGACGCAGGCTGAACCAGCCGTCCGCCTCGGCCTGGATCTGCAGGCCGGTGAGGCCCGGCAGCACCCAATCCACCTGAGCCAGCTCCGGCAGA
This sequence comes from Pseudaeromonas paramecii, assembly GCF_039540575.1. Lineage (NCBI taxonomy): Bacteria > Pseudomonadati > Pseudomonadota > Gammaproteobacteria > Aeromonadales > Aeromonadaceae > Pseudaeromonas > Pseudaeromonas paramecii. Next base: position 27,015 of record NZ_BAABFC010000013.1, on the reverse strand, counting down.
TCCGCCGGGGCATGCACCGCCAACACCCGGCAACCGGCGGCCAGACCGGAGCGCAGGCCAGCCCCCGCATCCTCCACCACCAGGCAGCTCTCGGCCGGCAGTTGCAGGTGTTCGGCCCCCAGCAGATAGGGATCCGGCTCCGGCTTGCCCCGGCTCACCTGCTCGGCGGTGATGAATACCTGGGGGCGGGGCAGGCCGGCCTGGGCGTGGCGGGCATGGGCCACCGGTACCGAGCCTGAGGTGACGATGGCCCAGGGGGCGCCCAGATCATCCAGCCGGTTGAGCAGCGCCAGGGCACCGGGCATGGCGGTGATGCCATCCGTGTCCTCGGCCTCCACCTTCTCCAGGGCCAGAAACTCCTGGCGCAGGCTGGCCTCGTCGGCCTGGGGCAGAAAGTGGCGCAGGGAGGTGATGGCCTGCTTGCCGTGAATAAAATCCAGCACCACCTGGGGATCCAGATCATGGGCCAGGGCCCAGTTGCTCCAGGCCCGCTCTACCACCACCAGGGAGTTGACCAGGGTGCCATCCAGATCGAACAGGAAACCTTTACAGCGCATGAAACACTCCTTGAGAAACCGGTTGCGCTCCACAGTATGCGCCCTCGACGGCCAAGAAAACATGGCTAACTGTGCCAGGCTGCGGTTCCTCATTTCCATCTTCCGCAGTCGACTGCGCCATGCCGCGCCGATCTAAGCCTACCGCCCTGCTCTGCGCCTGCCGCCCCTTGGGCACTTGTTTTGCAATGGTTCCCGGTGTCTAGTGACACAGTTGTAACCCAAGGGAGTCAAGATGGACTATCGCGTGTTTTGCCCGTCGGACGGACAGGGCGTCGTGGATCTGATACTGCCGATCCAGCAGCAAGAATTTGGTGTGCAGGTGACCCTGGCGGATCAGCCGGATCTGCTGGATATCCCCCACTTCTATCAGCAGGGCAAGGGCAATTTCTGGGTGGCCCTGGATGACGAGATTCTGGTGGGCAGCCTGGGGCTCAAGGACATTGGTGAGGGGGATCTGGTGCTGCGCAAGATGTTTGTGGCGCCGGCCTACCGGGGAGCCAGCGCCGTGGCGGCACACCTGCTGACCCAGGCGCTGGACTGGGCCCGCCAGCAGGGGGCGGCACGCATCTGGCTGGGTACCACGGATCGCTACCATGCCGCCCACCGTTTCTATGCCAAGCACGGCTTTGTGCCGGTGGCGGTGGAGAGCCTGCCGGCCCATTTTCCGCGCATGGCGGTGGACAGCCTCTTCTTCAGCTTGAACCTGACGGACTAGCCGCCAATTTTATTCATCACCCTTGAGGACAGAGCCCCATGAGCCAGGACAGCACAGCGCACAGCCCGGAAATCACCACCCTGGAGAGCCGGGAGATCTACGCCAACCGCTGGATGCGGCTGCGGGAGGACAGCATCCGGCGGGCCGACGGTCAGGAGGGGATCTACAGCGTGGTGGAGAAGCCGGATTTTGCGGTGATCGCCGCAGTGCAAGACGGTCTGATCTACCTGGTGGAGCAGTACCGCTACCCGGTGGCCGGCCGTCACTGGGAGCTGCCCCAGGGCACCTGGGACAAGGACGAATCGGATCCCCTGGGGCTGGCCCGGGCCGAGTTGCAGGAGGAGACGGGGCTGCGGGCCGGCCAGATGCAGTGGGTGGGACACCTCTACCTGGCCTATGGCTTCTGCACCCAGGCCTACGATCTGTTCCTGGCCACAGATCTGAGTCAGGGGCCCCAGGCCCTGGAGCCGGAAGAGCAGGGGCTCATCTGCCGGCCCTTTGCCATCGAGACGGTGCTGGAGCAGGTGCGGACGGGCCAGCTGCAGGATGCCACCACTGTGGCCGCCCTGGGGTTGCTGCGTCTCAAGGGGTTGATTTAGGCATAAAAAACCCCGCCGAAGCGGGGGAAATCGAGAGACACGTAGGCATTCAGTTAGGGGCAACAGTGCACTGCACTGTTGCTTTGTCAGTGCACCGCACTGTTGCTTCTGTCAGTGCACGGCACTGGTATCCACCGCATGGGTTGGTTTGGGTGCCAGCCAGATGAAGCCGGCGGCGATGGCAAACAGCAGGGCGATCAGCATGAACAGGTGGTTGGTGGCCACCATGACGCTCTGGCCTTGCAGCAGCCAGTCCAGGGTGCCGCGTATCTGGCCGTCACTGGCGCCAGACAGGGACATGGCCCGGCCGGCCATGCCCGACTGATCCGTCAGCCCCGCCAGCTCCGCATGGACGTAGCGGGTCTGCCGCTCCCAGCCGGTATTGACCATGGAGGTGGCAATGGCGCCGGACAGGGTGCGGATGAAGTTCATCAGCCCCGCCGCCGAGTCCATCTCGCGGGGCAGCACCGAGCCCAGCGCCAGGGCCGTCAGGGGCACGAAGAACAGCGGCATGCCGATCCCCTGGAACAGCATCGGCAGGCTGATCTGCCAGAAGGTCATGTCCATGTTGGCGTGGCTGCGAAACAGGGTCCAGATCCCCAGCCACAGCACCCCGGCAAACACCAAGGGCCTGGGGTCCATCTTGCTGGCCAGATTGGCGATGATGGGCGCCAAAAACACCGCCAGCACCCCCATCATGGCGGTGGAGTAACCCGCTATGGTGGCCGTGTAGCCCATGTAGATCTGCAGCCACAGGGGCGTCAGCACCGTGATGGCGAAGAAGGCGCCAAACGCCAGGGCCAGGGTCATCATGCTGCTGCGGTAGCCCCGATGGCGGAACACCCGCAGATCCACCACAGGATTTTTCTCCGTCAGCTCCCAGATCAGGAAGGCGACAAAGCCGATGGCGGCGATGATCCCCAGGGTGACGATGCGGCTGGACTCGAACCAGTCGTGATCCTTGCCCTCATCCAGCATGATCTGCAGGGCGGCCACCCAGACGATGAGCAGGCCCAGCCCTATCTTGTCGATGGGCAGCTTGCAGGTGGGCAGCTCGAAGCGGCGCAGCAGCTGCCAGCACAGGAACCCCGCCGCCAGGGCGAAGGGCGCCTTGACGTAGAAGATGTAGGGCCAGCTGTACTGATCGCAGAGGATCCCCCCCAGGATGGGGCCCATGATGGGTGCCACCAGGGTGGTCATGCTCCACAGGCCGATGGCGGCATGACTCTTCTCCTTGGGGAAGATGCGCAGCATCAGCGTCTGGGACAGGGGCATCAGGGGGCCGCCGGAGAAGCCCAGAAACACCCGGAACAGCACCAGCATGTTCATGCTGGTGGCCATGCCGCACAGGATGGAGAACAGGCCGAACAGGATGAAGCAGGTGACGAACACCCGCACCGCCCCGAAGCGACTCGCCAGCCAGCCGGTGAGGGGCACGGAAATGGCCTCCGCCACCGCATAGGAGGTGATCACGTAGGTGCCTTGGCTCGTTGAGGTGCCCAGGCTGCCGGCGATGTTGGACACCGACACGTTGGCGATGGTGGTGTCCAGGATGGCCAGGAAGTTGGCCATGGCCAGCATCAGGGCGCCCAGGGCCAGTTGCCCCCCTTGCAGGGGGGCGGGTTCGCGGTGAGCAAGTTCCATGGACTACCTCGTTACTCCTGGCGCTGGGCCGGAGGGGCGTTTTTGGCCAGGGCCGGGCCGGTTACTTCGACCGAGGTGTCGACGGTGGCTTCCATGGAGAGCCCCACCTGCAGCGGCCGCGCGGCCAGCTCCTGGGCGTCCAGCTCGATGCGCACCGGCAGCCGTTGGACCACCTTGATCCAGTTACCGGTGGCGTTTTGCGCCGGGATCATGGAGAAGGCGGAGCCGGTGCCGCCGGAGAAGCCGGTCACCACGCCGTGGTAGATCTGGCTGTCACCGTACAGATCCGCCACCACTTCCACCGGTTGGCCCACCTTGACCTTGCTCAGCTCCACCTCCTTGAAGTTGGCATCCACGTGCACTGTCTGCAGCGGCACCACGCTCATCAGGGGTTCCCCCACCTGCACCCGCTGGCCGACCTGCACCTGACGCTTGGCCACCACGCCGTCCACCGGAGCGCGGATCTGGGTACGGGCCAGGTCCACCTGGGCTTGTTCGAAGCGGGCGCGGGCCAGCTGCACCTCTGGGTTGGTCTCCACCGTGCTGTCCATGATCAGGCTGGCGTTGGCCTTCTTGGAGCCGATGGAGGAGAGGCGGTTGGCCTGGCTCTGGGCGCTGGCGGCCTTGGCGGCATCCAGGTTTGCTTCGGCCTGGGCCAGGGCATTCTTGGCGTTGGTCAGCTCCTCGCCGGAGACGGAGCCGGAGGCCACCAGGGCCTCACGACGGGTCAGATCCACCTTGGCCCGGGCCAGATCCGCCTGGGCGGCCAGCAGCTGGGCGGCGGCGCGCTTCTCGTCCGCTTCCCGCGCCTTGATCTGGGCGGCCAGCATCTCGTCGTTGGCCAGGTAGCTGCGCACATGGCGGCGGGCCAGGGCCAGGTTGGCCTCGGCCTGGGCCAGGGCCAGACGGGCGTCCGTGTCATCCAGGGTCACCAGGACGTCGCCCTGCTTCACCGCCTGGGTATCCACCACGGCCACCGCTTGCACTATGCCTCCCACAGCCGGGGTGACGGCGGCCAGTTCGGCGGCGGTATAGGCGTTGTCGGTGCTGACGTAGCGGCTGCCCACCAGCCACCACCAGCTGCAGTAACCGACGGCGGCCAGGGCCACCACCAGTGCCAGACCGGCAAAGCCGCGCTTGCGCTTGGCGGCCAACTGGCGTTGCTCAAGTTGTTCATCCACCGGATCTTGGGTGGGGGAGACTACGTGTATCTGGGTCATGAGCGGGATCGTCCGTTATCAAGAAGAGGTTGCCTGGCTGCCGCCGCCCAGGGCGTGCACCAGATTGATGTCGAGGGCCAGGGCCCGGGCCTGCAGGTTCACCAGCTGCTCCTGGCTCGCCAGCAGGGATTGTTCGGCGCTGAGCACATCCAGGTAATTGGCCAGCCCCCCCTGGTAGCGGTGGTTGGCGATGTCGTAGGCCTGCTGGGCCGCGTCTACCGCCGCCTGGGTGCGCTGCAGACGGGCCCCCAGGGCCTGGCTGCTGCTGACCGCATCCGCCACCTGCTGCAGGGCGGTGAGCAGGCTGGCGTTGTACTCCGCCACCGCCTGTTCATAGGCCGCCTTGGCGCTATCCAGTTGCCCCTCCAGCCGGCCTGAGCTGAACAGTGGCAGGTAGAGGGCCGGGCCTATGCCGCCGGCACTGGAGCCGGCGGCGCTCAGGTTCTCCAGCCCGAGGGCCTGGGTACCGATGAAGCCGCTCAGGCTGATGTTGGGGTAGAACTGGGTCTCGGCCACACCGACCCGGCTGGCGGCGGCTTCCACCTGCCAACGGGCGGCTGTGATGTCGGGTCTGTGGCCCAGTAGATCCACCCCCGCCTCGGCGGGCAGGCCGAAGCGGCTGCTCAGCGCCAGGCGGGGACGCTGCAGGCTCAGGCCCCAGTCAGGGCCCTTGCCCACCAGGGCGGCCAGGGCATGGCGCTGCAGGCCGATGGCTTCGTCGATGGCCAGCAGGTTGGCCTCGGCACTGGCGGCCAGCGACTCCACCTGGCGCACCGAGCCCAGGGTCTCCAGGCCGTTGCGCTGACGATCCTGGAACAGGGTCACGGTTTCCTGCCGGATCTTCAGGGCGGTGGCGGCGGTGTCCCGGGTGGCGTACAGACGAGCCAGCTCGGCATAGGCCTGGGCCAGCCCGCTGGTGAGCAGGCGACGAACATCCGCCTGCTGGGCCTGGGCGGCGGCCAGTTCGGAACGGGCGGCGGCCACCTGGGCATGGTGTTTGCCCCAGAAGTCCAGCTCGTAGTTGAAGCTCAGCAGGCCGGAGCCGTAGGTGTTCCAGTCCCGGGGCACGTAGTCGTTGCCGTTGTTGTAGCTGATCTTCTGCTGGGTGATGGCGCCGCTGGCGCTGATGTCCGGTCCCAGCTCGGCACCGGCCTGGCGGGCGGCCCCCTGGGCTTGCGCCAGGCGGGCCCGGGCGATGGCCAGGGTGGGGGAATCGGCCAGGGCCTGGGTCATCAGGCTATCCAGCTGAGGATCCTGATAGCGGGTCCACCACTGTTGCACGGGCCAGCTGTCCTGCCGGGCGCCGGCCAGACTCTGGCGGCTGGCGAGCTGGTCGGCCTGCAGCAGGGGGGCGTCGGGCAAATCCGGCTGGTGGGCGCAGGCGGCCAGCAGCAGGCTGCTCAATAACGGGGTGAGCCGGTAGCGCAACAGGCGACCGGCTCGCGGTTGTGGCTTAGGCATGGGTGAGGGGCTTCCTTTGTCGCTTGTGTGTTATAACTGTACCGTACGGTACGGTTATAATTTGACAAGCACCCTGCCGTCAAGGAAAACTAGCGCGTCCTTATCAGCCGGAGAGGCAGCATGCGCGTCAAGAGTGAGGCCAAGCGACAGGCCATCCTGGAGGTGGCCCGGGAGGCCTTCACCCGTCAGGGGTTTGAAACCACCTCCATGTCGGCCATCGCCAGTGCGGTGGGGGGATCCAAGGCCACACTGTATAACCACTTCAGCTCCAAGGAGGCGCTGTTCGAGGCGGTGATGCTGGAGTTCGGCCGCCGGATGCGCATCGCCGAGGCGTTCGAGGAACTGGATGCGACAGCAGCTCTGCCGACCCAACTGCAACGGCTGGGGAAATATTACCTGTGCTTCATGCTGCACCCCGAGGTGATGGCGCTGCGCACCGTGGTGCTGCACGAGGCGGCGCGTTCCCAGGTGGGGCGCCGCTTCTATGCCCTGGGGCCGGAGAAGGGCTGGAAACTGTTCAGCCAGTTTCTGTCGAGTCACCAGGCCCGCTTGGCATTTGACGACCCCTGGATCTGTGCCATGCACTTCAAGGGGCTGCTGGAGGCGGAGCTTATCGAGCCCTGCAGTCTGGGTGCGCGACCTATGCCGGCCGATGACGAGCTGGATCGGGTGGTGTCCCGGGCGGTGCGGGTGTTTCTGGCGGCTTATGGCCGAGGTGGATGAGAGGGTGATGCTAAACAGGCGGTGGGACGACGAACTCCACCTGCTGAATTAGACGGCCCGGCCGGACCTGAGGTTGCGGGCCCTTAGTGGGCCAGATCCAGCCGCAGGGTGCGGTGAACGTTGAGGAAGGCCATCATGGCCGCGCGCAACGGGTTGGTATGTTTCATCTGGCGACCCACCATCTCCACCACCATATCCGTGTGATCCAAAAATCCCGGGTAAGCCATGGCAATCCAGTCCTGGCGATAATGATCCGGGATCAGGGCGATGTTGTGGCGCTGGATGAGGGGCCAGGCATCCTGCCAATTGTCGCAAGGGGCGAAGTTGGCATGCTTGATTCCCAGTGTCTTGGCTACCAGGGCATTGAGCTGCTGATCGGTCAAGTGGTCCAGATCCACGTTTTCTCCTGTCTCATTTGGATAAAAAGTGGGCGTATTATCGTCATTCTGTGATCAATGTCACTATCTCCCGAGAAAAATATTAGTCATTTGACCCTCATTTTTGCCGACATGGCGTCGATGCTGTGGTTGCGCCGATCGAGACCCTGTCTTGGCGGCCCTCGGAACGACTACCAGAGGTAGCCCAGTCCCAGGCCGAAGGTCCATTGCCAGCGATCCCCCCGCTCGCGAATGATGGGGCTGTCGGCCGCATCCCCCACCAGATACTGGCCGTAGGCCCCGGCACCCAGCATCCAGCGCGGATGGATGCGCCACAGCACCCCGGGCCACCAGTAGATCTGGCGGAAGCCGGCGTCGGCCTGGAAGCTGGGCAGACCGCTGGCCTCGGCGGCCGCCGGACTGACCCCAAAATACTGTTGCATGAAGGACTGGCTGGCCCAGGTGGCGCCCAGGCCGCTGCCGATAAACAGCTGCTCCGACAGGGGTACCCAGAGGCTGGCGTAGGGAGTGAGCTGGGTGCCTTCGGTCTGGCCCAGCACGGCGTGGCTGGCCATCAGCCCCAGACGCAGCCGGTAGGGGATGCCGGTGAGCCGGGCATGGTGCCAGGCCACGAAGCCACCGGCCTCCAGCCCCAGCCCTATCTCCGGCAGTTGGGCCACCACGGGGTCGTCCACGCCCTCTCTCCCCAAGCGCACATTGAGCAAGGGGCCGGCTTCCCAGCCGTTATCATCCTCCAGCAGGTTGAGTCCCACATAGGGGCCGTACCACTCCACAAACCGACTGCCCTGGAGTTTGATGCGGGCACCCGGCATGGCCCCCACCATGCGATCCTGGCTGCCATGCCACTGGGTGGTGCTGCCGACCCCCAGGCCGATGAAGTTGGGCACCACATCGTCTACCGACAGTCCCGCCGCGCCCACTCGGCCGGTCAGCACCAGCAGCCCACCCAGCAGCAGACTGGTCAATCGTACTCTTGTCATCCATTGTTCTCCTTGTGAGGGGGTCTAGAAGCTGGCGGCCAGGCCGATGGAATAACCGTCCGTGTTGCGACCAAACATGTAGCGGCCCACCAGTCGCAGCCGGCTGACCAGCAGATCGAAGCGGCTCAAGTCCAGCTCCAGACCCGTGCCCAGGGAAGTCAGGGCATCGAAGCCCAGCAGGCCGCGCTGTGCCCCCAGGTACTGGGTGTGAGCCCCCTCCAACACGTAACGCAGGGGGCGCTCGAACAGCAACAGGCCGGTAGGGGCGCGACGGCGCAGGTAGAGGCTGAGGTTCTCGGCATTGGCCTGACCCCGGATCAGGGCTCCTGTGCCCCCCATGCTCTGCAGGTGGATGTAGGAGAAGCGCAGCTCCGCATCCAGATCCTGCGCCGGACTCAGGTGCTCGTAATCCAGCATCAGGGAGGTGCCGTAGCCGATGGCGTTGAGCCGGCCCACATCCAGCAAGCTGGTGGACTGGCGCAGATCGTCTCGGTCGAGGATCCAGTCCGCCACCCGCAGGTCACTGGCCATGGTGCCCAGAGTGAGGTTGGCGATGGGGCGCAGCACCAGTTCCGGCTGCAGGGGAAAGTCCCAGCCGATGCCGCCGGTGGCACTGAGGGTATTCCAGCGGGCAGGGATGGTGAAGGTCTCATCGCCCTCTTCCAGTAAGAAGCGCGGATCGTAGCGGCTGAAGCCCAGATTGCCCTCCAGATAGAGGGGAAAGTCCGCGCTCCAGGTGGCGCCACCGCCCCATTGTGTCATCAGCAGGCTGACGGTGCCGGCTCTCTGATCCTGGATGTTGAGGTTGCTGGCGGTGATATCGGGGGTGACGGTAAAGGTCATCAGGGCCAGGGCGGCATTGGCCTGGCGCTGCAGGGGGTTCTCGGCGGCCAGGGGGCCGGCGATCCACAGCAGCGACGCCAGCAGGAGCAGGCGAGACAATCGGTGGGGCATGGCGGCTCCGCGGGGCTAGAAGAAGAGGGTCAGACCCAGGTTGGCCTGCAGCTGGGTCAACAGCTCGCCCTGGATCCGCAGGCCACACTGCTGGGGATCGCACAGAAACTGGCTGTCATCGTCGATCAGGGTGCCGTAGCCCCGCAGCTCGGCCCGCAGTGCCAGTTGGCGGGCCAGATGCGGTTGAATGCCCACCGCCAGGGCCAGGGAGGGGCGCAGTTTGCTCTGGTACGCCTGGAATTGGGTCAGTCCCGCCCCGGCACTGACATAGGGCTTGAGCCAGGTGTCGGCATTCAGGGCGCCGGCGAAGTGCAGGTAGCGCAGGGTGAGCCGGTCAGGCTGCGCCGGGGAGAGGCGGGAGACTTGCTGGGAGAACAGCAGCTCCATGCTGCCGGGATCGTCCGTCTGCCGCCCCAGGGCCAGTCCCCACAGGCCGGTGGCTTTGGCGTGCAGGCCCGGCGTATCGTCTTGCCCATCAAAGTCCAGTCCGCTGGCATAGCCGGCGAAGGGGGTGAGGTACCAGGCCGGGGTTTGTGCCTGGGCCAGGCCCGCGAGCAGGCACAGCAGGGGGATGAGACAGCCGCGCATGGTGGCTCCTTGCATAGAGATTCCTTTGAGATCCATTTGAGCGGGTTCCTCGCCGTATCGCCAGGCGTTTTTTTCATTTTGTTGCAATGTAATCAAATTGTGAATTAGCCAGCAGGGTTACATGCGGTAACAAGGGCGGACGACCGGACGAGAGTTGCCTCACAGTCTGATGGCGCAGAAATGCCAATCATGCGCAGCCTAACGCCACCGCCAGATGCCATAGGGAGAAATGCGCCATGAAGAGTGTGTCCAATCGGATCGCCCAGCTGGTGTTGTCTCGCCTGGATCCTGCCGAGCGCCAGCCCCGCCAGCTGTTGCGCCAGACCGGCATCCACCCCCATGAGCTGGAAACACCGGGTGGGCGCCTGTCCTCTCAGAGTCACTTTCGTCTGCTCGCCTGGGTGGAATCCAGGCAGTTGCCGCTGGACTTGCCCGCCCCGGATCTGGGCCACCTGTTTGAACATTTCGGCCCATTGGCGGCGGTGTGCAGCAATGCCCCCAGCCTGCGGACGGCCATCGGTCAGCTGGCGCGGTTTCGCGATCTGATCGGTCAGAGCGATCAGCTCCGCGTGCAGGAGCAGCCGGACGGCCTCTTGTTCGAATATCTCTCCGACTGCCCCGACCCCAGGGTGGGCACCTTCTCCAGCCTGCACAACTTCAACCTGCTGCAGACCCTGGTGCGGCATTATGCGCCGGGGCGCTCTCAGGCCCTCAGGCTGACGCACCAGAGTCTGCTGGGCCGCGCCGATCTGCGTCTGTTGCGGGAGCGTTTCGACTGCCCCGTGCTGCCGGGGGCCAGCAACAGCCTGCTGCTCAGCCACGCCGAGCTGGATACCCCCTACGCCGGTTACAATGCCACCCTGCGGCCCTATCAGGAGCAGCAGGCCCAGTTGCAGCTGGACGGGCTGGGCAAGGTGATGGGCTTTGGCGAGCGTATCGGCCACCTGATCCGCGAGCGGCTGCGCGCCGGGGAGGGGGAGCCGGCCCAGGAGGCCCTGCAGGGCTGGTTGTGCGACAGCCTCAACATCAGCCGCTGGACCCTGCTGCGGCGCTTGCAGGAGGAGGGGGCCGGCTTCATGCCCCTGTACAACCGACTGCGACTGGAAGAGGCCTGCCGCTGGCTGCGGCGCAGCGATCACTCCATGCTGGAGATCAGTCAGCAACTGGGCTTCACCAGTCAGAGCAGCTTCAGCCGCTTCTTCCGCGAGCAGATGCACTGCTCCCCCAGCGGCTACCGGCGCGGTGACTAGGGGCTAGAGTTGTCACACTAAAATCATGGTTTTGTCATGGCCGCCCGCTAGGGTGCTAGGCACTTTCTTGTGCCTTTGTCCGGGATGACACCATGACGCCACTGACGCGACGCACCTTTCTCAAGACCCTTGCCCTCACCGGCACCAGCCTGACCCTGGGGTTGGGGCTGACCGCCTGTGGCAGCGATGATGACGATAACAACCCGCCGGTCGCCAGCTCGCTGCGCTTTGCCGTGCTGTCGGATCTGCACGTCTACGACACCAGCCTGGGCAGTTCGGGCAGCGCCTTCGACAGCTATCTGGCCGCGGATCGCAAGATGCTGCTGCAAAGCCGCGAGATCCTCGAGAGCATGGTGGCGAGTCTGTTGGCGGTGGAGGGGCTGCAGATGGTGATCATCCCGGGGGATCTGACCAAGGACGGCGAGCGGGTCTGTCACGAGCTGGCCATCCGCCTGCTGCAACCCTTGCGGGATGCGGGTATCGCCGTCTACGTGGTGCCGGGCAACCATGACATCAACAACCCCCATGCGGTGGCCTTCGACGGCGACAGCACCACGGCGGTGGAGAACATCAGCCCCGATGACTTCGCCAGCCTGTACGGCGACTTCGGCTACGCCGGCGCCCTGTACCGGCATGACAACTCCTTGAGCTACATTGTCGAGCCGGTCACCGGCGTCTGGCTGGTAGCGCTCGACTCCTGCAAATACGACGACAACGCCAGCCTGGGTTCTCCTGAGACTTCCGGCGCCCTCTCCGACGATCTGCTGGGCTGGTTGCAGCCGCTGCTGGCCGAGGCCCAGAGTCAGGGCAAGCGGGTGTTCGGCATGCTGCACCACGGGGTGGTGGCCCACTTTGCCAGCCAGCCTAATTTCTTCGCCGAGTACCTGCTGGATGACTACGAGACGGTGGGCCAGCTGCTGTCGGAATACGGCCTCAATCTGGTGTTCACCGGCCACTTCCACGCCCAGGATGCGGCGCTGGCGGACTACAACGGCGACGGCAGCCTGCTGATGTACGATGTGGAGACCGGCTCCTGTGTCACCGACCCTTGCCCCTGGCGGCTGGTGGATCTGTCGGTGGCCGCCGGCACCTACGAGATCCAAAGCCATTTCGTCGACAGTCTTCCTTCCGACAGCGACTTCGCCAGCTATAAAACGCGCTTCGCCCTGGAGGGCATGTACAGCCTCTACACCAGCTACCTGGGCAACATGGGGGTGAGCGGCGATACGCTAGTGCAGCTGGCGGGTCTGGCGGCCAGCCTGCATGTGGCTCACTACCAGGGGGACGAGGCTCCCGACGCTACCACACTGGCGCAGCTGGCGGCCCTGGCGGGCAGCAGCGATGCCCAGACCGCCATGCTGGGTCAGGCACTCTATGCCCTGGCGGTGGACCCTGGGCTGGCGGACAACGATCTCTCCGTCAGCCAGGAAAGCTCGCTGGCGGCCATGAGCGGCCTGTGGCGTCGTCTGTTGGGTCGGGCCACGGCCTGACGGGTTTTTAGATCAGTAGAGGTAACGTATGGGATTAGGTGGTATTTCGATTTGGCAGTTGTTGATCCTGGCCTTCATCGTCGTGATGTTGTTTGGCTCCCGTCGGCTCGGCTCCCTGGGGGCAGATCTGGGGGGCGCCATCCGTGGCTTTCGTCAGGCCATCCAGGGGGAGTCTCCGCCCGCCGAGCGGCCTGAGGACCAGTAAGCCGCCGGCCTAGGCGCCGCTGGGCGTCTGGGCCAGCTCTGCTGCCGTCAGGGGCCGCAGCACCCGGCAGGGATTGCCCACTGCCACCACGTTGGCCGGAATGTCGCGGGTCACCACGCTGCCGGCGCCGATCACGCTGTTATCTCCGATGCTCACTCCGGGGCAGAGAATGCTGCCGCCCCCCACCCAGACGTTATGGCCTATGGTCACCGGCTTACCGAACTCCACTCCCTGCACGCGGGGCGCCACGGCGACGGGATGGGCGGCGGTGAGGATCTGCACGTTGGGGGCCAGCAGCACGTTGTCGCCGATGCGGATCTCGCACACGTCCAGCAGGGTGCAGTTGACGTTGGCGTAGAAGTTTTCCCCCACATGGATGTTGCGGCCGTAATCGCAGTAGACGGGCGGGTTGATGTGGCAGCGCTGGCCGTGGCTGCCCAGCAGCTCGTCCAGCAGGGCCAGGCTGGCGGCCTTATCCAGCTCCTCCCGGTTGAAGCGGCGGTACAGGGCCCGGGCCCGGTGGCGCAGGGCGGTGAGCTCGGCATCGGCGGCATCATAGGGCTCGCCGGCCAGCATGCGTTGCCATTGACTGGGTTGGCTCATGGGTTCTCCTTGGTGGGGTGGGGCGCCGGCATGGGGCGGCTCAGGTTGGCACAGGCCACGCCGGCGAAGATGGCGGTCATGCCCGCCAGCTGGTAGAGATGCAGGGATTCGTCCAGCAAGAGGACGGAGAGCAGGGCGCCGAACACCGGGATCAAGTGGATAAACAGGCTGGCGCGGGCCGCCCCCACCCGCGCCACACCGCCGCTGTAGAGCAGGAAGGCCAGCACAGACGGGAAGATGCCGATGTAGCCGATGGCCAGCAGGGCCTCCCGGTTCCAGTGGGGGACGGCACCGGTATGGCGTTCCCACAGCAGCAGGGGCAACAGCAGGATCAGGGCCAGCACTATCTGCACCAGCATCAGGCCCAGCCGATCCAGCTGGGGCGGGATCAACCGCAGCCAGAGGGTGTAGAGGGCCCAGCAGACGGTGGCCAGAAACACCAGCAGATCGCCATGGGCCACCTGGAGCCCTGCCAGCACGGCCCACTGGCCGCGGGAGACTATGGTGAGCACCCCGGCAAAGGAGATGAGGATGCCCAGCCCCTGGGCCCAGCCCAGACGCTGGCGATAGAGCAGGGCACCCAGCCCCGCCACCAGCAGCGGGATGAAGGAGTTGAGCAGCATGCCGTTGGCGGCGCTGGTGGAGTGCAGCCCCAGATAGACCAGCACGTTGAAGGCGCACACCCCGGTGACCGACACCCCCAGGATGGGCCAGCGGTACGGCCAGTAGTGTCGCCACTCCCGCCGCAGCGCCTGCCAGGCAAAGGGCAGCAGGCAGATGAGGGCGATGACCCAGCGGTCGAAGGAGAGGGCGATGGGCGGCACGGCGTCGCGCATGGCGCGGCCGACGATAAAGTTGCCGGCCCAGAACAGGGGCGGCAGCAGCAACATCAAGAGGGTGAGGCCATCCAGACGGGTGTGCGGGCGGGGTACACCAGAAGCCATGAGTCCATTCCTAGGGGATGCCGAACAGGAGCCCCAGCATACCCCCATTGGTCATATGGCAACAGGTGGCGGATTAGGGGGCGGCGCCCTGTTCCAGCTCCTTCAGGATGCCACACTCGCGGGTGGTGAGGCTGGCGTGGCACTGGCCGCGCAGTGCCAGCAGTTGTTGCTCCAGGGCCTGCAGCTCGGCCAGCCGGGCCCGCACCTGGGCCAGGTGGGCGTCCACCAGCTGGTTGATGGTCTCGCAGCCGGCATCGGGCTGTTGGCGGGCCGCCAGCAGCTGACGAATCTCCTCCTGGGTCAGATCCAGGGTGCGGCAGCGGCGGATAAACAGCAGCTGCTGCAGGTGGTGGGCCTGATAGTGGCGATAGTTGTTCTGCGCCGTCCGCGCCGGCGGCGGCAGCAGGCCCACCCGTTCGTAGTAGCGCACCGTCTCCACCCCGCAGCCGGCCTGGCTGGCCAGTTCTCCGATCTTCATGTCTGCCTCCCGCTTGACCCTGTAGTCACTACAGGGTGTGCAATAGGCGCATCAAAGGCAAGTCGGGAGTTTGCACATGGCCACCTCACCCCCATCCAAACCTAAGCCCAAGGCCGCCGGCCATCCCCTGATCCAGGCCGCGCCCCAAGCGGGCGGTGGCCCGCTGCAGTTCAAAAAGCCGGGCACTGGTCCGCTGCGCATCAACATGCCTGACGGCGGCCCACTGCGCCTCAAGACGCCCGCCATCGGCTGTGGCTGCGGCGCCGCCTGTGGCGAACCTGGGCCGACTGCACCCGAGTCGCCGCCCCTGGCGCCGGGGGCGGGGACTGTCATTCGCATCCAGCAGATGGACTGCCCCACCGAGGAGGCCATGCTGCGGCGTAAGCTGGCCGGCCTGCCGGCGGTGGCGTCGCTTAACTTCAACCTGTTGCGGCGGGAGCTGACGGTGCGTCACGGGCCGGACGCCCTGCCCGGGATCCTGGCGGCCATCCGCGACCTGGGCTTCACCCCTGAGCCGTTGCCGGCGGCCGACGAGGCCGGCGCGCCGCAGGCCCCCGCCGAGCCGCGCCGGCCCTGGGGGCGTCTGCTGCTGGCGGCGTTGGCCGCCCTGGGGGCCGAGGCGCTGGACTGGTTCGCCAGCCCGCCCTGGCTGGCCGCCGCGCTGGCGTTGCTGGCGGTGGCCCTGAGTGGCCTGCAGACCTACCGCAAGGGCTGGCTGGCATTGCGCGGCGGAAACCTCAACATCCATGTGCTGATGAGCCTGGCGGTGACCGGCGCCTGTCTGTTGGGGCAGTGGCCGGAGGCGGCCATGGTGATGGTGCTGTTCAGCCTGGCGGAGTGGCTGGAGGCCCGGGCCCTGTCCCGGGCGCGTCACGCCATCGCCGGCCTGCTGCAGCTGGCACCGGAGCAGGCCTGGGTGCGCCAGGCGGACGGCAGCTGGCAGCGCCAGCCGGTGAGCCAGGTGGCGGTGGGCAGCCGGATGCAGGTGCGGCCCGGCGAGCGCATCGGCCTGGATGGGGTGATCCAGGCCGGCCTCAGCCACATCAACCAGGCCGCCATCACAGGGGAGAGCCTGCCGGTGGCCAAGGGACCCGGCGAGAGCGTCTATGCCGGCAGCCTCAACGGCGAAGGGCGGCTGGAGGTGGCGGTGACGGCGCCGGCCTCCCGCAGCCTGTTGGCGCGCATCATCCATCAGGTGGAGCAGGCCCAGGCGGCCAAGGCGCCGACCCAGCGCTTCGTGGATCGCTTCGCCCGGGTTTACACCCCGCTGGTGTGCCTGCTGGCGCTGCTGCTGGCCCTGCTGCCGCCCTGGCTGGGGCTGGGCAGCTGGAGCCATTGGGCCTATCAGGCCCTGGTGCTGCTGGTGATCGCCTGCCCCTGCGCCCTGGTGATCGCCACCCCTGTGACCCTGGTGAGCGGCCTCACCGCCGCGGCGCGTCACGGCATCCTGATCAAGGGCGGCGCCTATCTGGAGCTGGGCTACAGGTTGCGCTGGCTGGCCTTCGACAAGACGGGCACCCTGACCTGCGGCACCCCGAGCCAGCAGCAGATGGGTACGCTTGCGAGCCTGTCGGCCGACCAGTGCCAGGCCTTGGCCGGCGCCCTGGCGGCGGACTCGGATCACCCTCTCTCCCGGGCTCTGTGGCAACAGGCCCAGGCCCAGGGGCTGAGCCTGCCCGCGGCCCGGGCCCATCAGACCCTGCCGGGGCTGGGGATCCGCGGCGAGATCGATGGCCAGGATTACTGGCTGGGCAGTGCCGCGCTGGCCCGTCAGCTGGGATTGCTGGGGGATGGCCTGCCGGCCGAGGCGGCCCACTGGGCGGCCCAGGGCCACAGCCTGGTGCTGCTGCTGGATGACCGCCAACTGCTGGCCTGGTTCAGCGTGGCGGACCGCCTGCGGCCGGACAGCGCGGCGGCGGTGGCCGAGCTGCACAGGCTGGGGCTGCGCACCCTGATACTGACGGGGGATCATGCCGGCAGCGCCCGGGCCATGGCCGAGGCCGCCGGCATCGACGAGGTGCAGGCCGAACTGCTGCCTGAGCAGAAGCTGGATCTCATCCGCGCCCGGCAGGCCCAGGGCGGGGTGGCCATGGTGGGGGACGGCATCAACGACGCGCCGGCCCTGGCCCAGGCGGACATCGGCATTGCCATGGGCGGTCTGGGCACGGATACCGCCATCGAGACCGCCGATGTGGCGCTGATGGACGACGAGCTGGGCAAGCTGCCCCGCTTCATCCGCCTGTGCCGCACCACCCGGGCCGTGCTGATCCAGAACCTGGTGCTGGCCCTGGGGCTCAAGGGCGCCTTCCTGCTGCTGACCCTCACCGGGCACGGCAGCCTCTGGCTGGCGGTGGTGGCGGACGTGGGGGCCAGCCTGCTGGTGGTGGCCAACGGCCTGCGCCTGTTGCGACACTGATTTTTTGCCGCTGGCGGCAAAAGTGTGAGCAGCGTGGATCCCGGCGCGGCGGCCAGGGTGCAAGCTGGGAGCCAGCACAACACATAAGGGAGGTGGCGTATGTACCGGAATATCCTGCTGGCCTATGACGGCAGTACCGATGGTCGCGAGGCCCTGTGCCAGGGGGCCAAGCTGGCCAAGCTGTGTCAGGCCGAGGTGCAGCTGGTGGCGGTGGTGACCACCACTCAGGGGGTGGCCATGGCGGAGGCGGTCTACCCGTCCGCCGAGTGCATCGAACGGGATCTGGCAGAGGCCCGCCGGGTGCTGGAGGAGGGGGCGGCCCACCTCCAGGCACACGGCCTGACGGTCACCAGCTACCTGCGGCACGGCGAGCCGGTGGATCAGATCGCCAGTATCGCCCGCCAGGTGGGGGCGGATCTCATCGTGGTGGGGCACAGGGAGCAGGGCACCCTGGCCCGCTGGTGGCGCGGCTCCGTCGGCGCCTCCTTGCTGGCCAACGCCCCCTGCAACGTGCTGGTGTGCGTCATGCCCTGCCAGAGTGAGTCAGACGAGCAATAACGAGGCGTCAGCCTAGGCTGACACCTCGTTCCCCTTCCGGATTAGCCGCCGTTATGCCAGGGCCCGTACCCGGGCCAGCAGATGATCCACATCCTGCGCTTGGGTGGCGAAGGAGGTGACCAGCCGCACCACCCCTGGCGCCCAGCGGTCATGGTAGAAGTCGAAGCCTTCGGCCAGCAGCGCCTTGATGAGGGGCAAGGGCAGCTGGCAGAACAGCATATTGGCCTCGACGGGGGCCACCAGCGACAGTCCCGGCACCTGCGCCAGGCCGTCCGCCAGCCGGCGGGCCATGGCATTGGCCTGACGGGCGTTACTCCGCCACAGATCGTCGGCCAGATAGGCCTCCATCTGGGCCGCCAGGAAGCGCATCTTGGAGAAGAGGTGGCCACCGCGCTTGCGCCGCAGGGCAAACTGCTCCGCCAAGCAGGGGTCGAACAGCACCACCGCCTCCACCCCCAGGGCGCCGTTCTTGGTGGCGCCGAAACTCAGCACCTCCACCCCCGCCTGCCAGGTCATCTGGGCTGGCGTGCAGCCCAGGGCCTCCAGGGCGTTGGCGAAGCGGGCGCCGTCCATGTGCAGGCGCAGCCCGGCTTCACGGCACAGGGCGCCGATGGCGCGGATCTCCTCCAGCTGATACAGGGTGCCCAGCTCGGTGGCCTGGGTCAGGCTGACGGCGGCGGGCTGGGTCATGTGCACGTCCCCTTGCCCCGTGGTGAGCACCGCCTGCAGTTGGGCCGGATCCAGTTTGGCGTTGTCACCGGGTACTGTGACCAGCTTGGCGCCGTGGCTGAAGAAGCCGGGGGCGTTGCACTCATCCTGATTGATGTGGCTCTCCGGGTGGCAGAAGACGTGGCCCCAGGGCGGGGTGAGCAGGCTCAGTCCCAGGGCGTTGGCGGCGGTGCCGGTGGCCACCAGAAACACCTTGAGGCTGTCGTGCTCGAACAGCTGACGGAATGTCTGTTCCAGGCGCTGGCTGTAGTCATCGTCGCCGTAGGAGTGGTACTGGCCGGCGTTGCAGGCCAGCAGAGCCTCCAGGATGGGGGTGGCGGCACCGGTGACGTTGTCGCTGGCAAAGCTCAAGGCGGGGGTCATGTTCGAGGTCTGAGACACAGGCTTCTCCTGGATGAACGGCTAGACGAGGCCATCGGGTGATGGCAGCAGGCCCACAGCCTACCCCTGGGCGACAGAGGGGGGAAGGGGCCGAACACGGCGAGGCGATCAACACCAGCAGATAAAAAAAGGCCCCGAAGGGAAGAGTTCGGGGCGGACATGCAACGATGGAACATCAGTAAGGACTGATGAATGTCACTCTGCCGGCTAAGAATAACGCAGGGCTAAATTAGCGTCTGTGAAAGCAACCACGTTTATGGGCTCGCTTGAGGCTTCTTTGGCGATCCGGCCCACAGTTTGTGCATGCCATCGGTCAGACCAGCTTGGCCATCAGGGCGCCCAGCACGGCGCAGCCCACCACCACCCGCCAGGGGGGCTGACGACCGACGGTAAGGGCCAGCAGCGCCAGCAGGGCCAGGGCCAGATCCGCTGGCGCCAGGATGGCGCTGCGCCAGACGGGATCATAGAGGGCCGCCAGCAGCAGGCCCACCACGGCCGCATTGACGCCCGCCAGCAGGCCCCGGGCCCAGGGTAACTGGCGCAGGTGCACCCAGAAGGGCAGGCTGCCGGCCAGCAGCAACCAGGCGGGGGCAAAGATGGCCAGCAGGCAGAGCAGACCGCCAACTAGGCCGTTGGGGGCGCCTGTCATGGCCGCGCCCAGAAACGCCGCAAAGGTGAACAGGGGGCCCGGCACCGCCTGGGCGGCGCCGTAGCCGGCCAGAAACAGCGGCTCCGCCACCCAGCCGGGGTCCACCACGGCGCCTTGCAGCAGGGGCAGCACCACATGGCCACCACCAAACACCAGGGCCCCGGTGCGATAGAAGGCCCAGAGCCGCGCCAGGCCCGGCTCCGGCCACAGGCTGGCCAGCAGGGGCAGCGTCACCAGCAGCAGGGCAAACAGGCTGAGCCAGAGCAGGCCCGCCCGCCGGCTGGGGGCGCCGGGCAGCGGGTGAACCGGACTGGCTGTCATCGGCGGGAGCCACCGCCAGCCCAGCAGGCCACCCAGCAGCAGCACCAGCCATGGGGTCCAGGGCCCGGGTAGCAGGAGCAGCAGACCGGCGGCCCCGCCCATCAGCCCTTGTCGCAAGCGATCCGGACAGTGCTGGCGGGCCATGCCCCAGACCGCCTGGGCCACCACGGCCACCGCCACCACCTTGAGACCATGAAGGGCGCCTGCCGGTAGCCAATCTCCACCCAGCCCCAGGGCCAGCAACATCAGCCCCAGGGCCGAGGGCAGGGTGAAGCCGAGCCAGGCCGCCAGGGCGCCGGCATACCCGCCCCGCAAGAGCCCCAGCGCCATGCCCACCTGGCTGCTGGCCGGCCCCGGCAGAAATTGGCACAGGGCCACCAGATCGCCGTAGGCCGCCTCGCTCAGCCAGCGGCGCTTGAGGACAAACTCCTGGCGAAAGTAACTCAGGTGGGCGACCGGGCCGCCGAAGGCGGTCAAGCCCAGGTGCAGGAAGATGAGAAGCAGGCGCAGGGGATGAGGGTCGCAGCGTGGGGACATCTCGGGCTCGGGGGATGGCGATGACAGGCTGCCGGCCAGTCTAGCGGACCAAGCATGACAAAACGACGTCAAGCCGCGTCCTGGTTGGAGCGAGAATCTCTTAACGATCTCATTTCGTTGAATAATCTGGCTTGGCCGAATGACGGTATGACCTGGGTGTAAAAATATAAATAAAAAAAACCTTGTACCTGGGAGACATTCCACGTACCTTGGCACTACTTCGCAAGAAGATGTTGTAACAAGTAGTAGCCCCTCCCTATACAGTTGTGTTGCCCCGCGGCACATTGTTTCGAGTTTCTCCCACCTGTTATCGTTAACTCGTCACCTTAGGTGACATTCAAATTTATTTCGTAGGTTTTATATATGTCTAAAACAACTGGCGTTGTTAAATGGTTTAATGCCGAAAAAGGCTTCGGTTTTATTGCTCAACAAGATGGCGGCGCCGATGTGTTTGTTCACTTCCGCGCAATTGCCGGTGGTGGCTTCCGCTCGCTGAATGAAGGCGATCGCGTGTCTTTCACCATCGAGAATGGTGCCAAGGGTCCGCAGGCTGCCGAAGTCTCCGTGCTCTAATGGTTGGCCGGGAAGCGGTGAAGACTCCCCTTTCCGGCACCTATTTTAAGGAATTATTATGCTTTTAAATCTGACACAGGATCTCTGTGTATCCCGACATAGCAGCGCGAGCATAGATCGCTGGATCTGTTATTCACCTTCTACCTCTTCTGGTAATAAGAAACGCATTACTTGGCAAAACCGCAGTGGCCTGTTGACCACAGAAGGTATGCAGACCTGGCTGCACGCTCAATTTCCCAATGATGCTCCGCTGCGTCGTTTTTCTGAGTTAGCCAATCAATAAAGCGTTATCCCTCTCTCGCCTTATCTGCTGTTATTTTCCCTGCTTCTTTTTTCGTCGCCTAATTAACGCCCCTCTCTGACATAGCCGCGCTATAGCGGGACACTTGGCCATATCGGATCCCTGTTTTGTCGGTGGAGATCTGGCGGGTGCCTCAGGCGGATGGCTTGGCACCTAGGATGGTCGCCAGGTTTTCCTCTATCCAGTCCACCAGCTGTTCGACATGCCGCGCCACCTCGATCCCCAGAGGGGTCAGATCGTAGTCGACATGGGGCGGCACCACGGGATAGGCGGTGCGGCGGACAAAGCCGTCTTGTTCCAGCCACTGCAGCGTTTGCGCCAGCATCTTCTCACTGATCCCGCCTATCTTGCGCCGCAGATCGCTGAAGCGGTGGGTGCCGGCCAGCAGGGCCACCAGCACCAGCACACCCCAGCGGCTGGTGACATGCTTGAGCACCTCCCGTGACGGGCACTTCTCGGAAAACACATAACCGCGGCTGAGCAACTCGGCAAACCCGACGGGCGCTCCGCGGGACACATATTGGTTATCGCTCATTTAACACTTACCTTTTGGTGTGTACTTACAAAAAGTTTGTTAGGCGGCTAGTGTAGCCTCGTCAACCGATTCAACCAAGGAGTTCACATGATTGTCGTTACGGGTGCCTCCGGCCAGCTGGGCCGGCTAGTTGTCGAGTTCCTGCTGCAACGCCTGCCGGCGGAGCAGATAGTGGCGGCGGTGCGCAGCCCGCAGAAGGTGGCCGATCTGGCCGCCCGCGGCGTGCAGGTGCGGCAGGCCGATTACACAGACCCGGCATCCTTGCGCCGCGCCTTTGCCGGCGCCAGCAAGGTACTGTTGATCTCCGGCAACGAAGTCGGGCAGCGGGTTTCCCAGCATGCCGCCGTCATCGACGCCGCCAAGGCGGTAGGAGTGCCCTGGCTCTTCTATACCAGCCTGCTGCATGCCGATACGTCGCCACTGGCCCTGGCCGAGGAGCATCGCCAGACCGAGCGGCTCATCCGCGACTCTGGGCTGGAGTATGTGCTGCTGCGCAATGGCTGGTACACGGAAAACTACCTGGCCTCGGTGCCGGCGGCACTCACGCATCAGGCGCTGCTGGGCAGTGCCGGCGACGGGCGCATCGCCTCGGCGGCGCGGGCCGACTATGCCGAAGCCGCCGCCATCGCCCTCACGCAGCCTCATGCCTCCGGCACCGTCTTCGAGCTTGCCGGGGATGAGGCCTATACGCTGGCCGAATTTGCCGCCGTCATCGGCGAGGCGGCGGGCCAGCCCGTGGTCTATCGGGATCTGCCGCCTGCGGAGTTTGCCGCCGTGCTGGAGCAGGCCGGGCTGCCGGCGGGCTTTGCCCAGCTGCTGGCCGACTCCGATGTGGGGGCCAGCCAGGACGCGCTGTTTGATGAGACCGGTGACCTGCGGCGTCTGTTGGGCCATGCCACCACCCCCTGGCGGGACATGGTGCGTGCCACAGTATCAGGATAAGCCTGACATCCGTCTCGCGGTCATGGATCGATTGCGGGATTGAGGCAAATAGAGTCGGTGTAGGCCGGGGGGCGGCGGGTGATTACGCCTGTCAGGTTGAGCGGATCCGGCCATATTCCGACCAGGCCCATTATTGCGGTCAGGAGCGCTACTCTACTCGGCGCTTAATCCAAGCTAGCGCTTTATCAAAATCCTCAAAGACTGCGACATCCAAACCTGCATCTTCATAACACTGCAGGTAATGCTGAGTCATAATTTTTGAACCTTCTACCTCTGACGAAATGACCAATGCTGTCGCTGCAGGCATTCTCATCGAAGTAGAAAGCGACCGCATATATGCCGTGAGTGAGGAAAGCATGTCTAAGCTTGCCATGGCGCTTTTTTTGAATACGACAACGTCTCCCCACTTTCCTTGTTTGACGAGATCGTCTATCAGCGGGCTTTCAACTGTAACCGCTGCACTGATCAACTCCAAATTAAACGGACCAATCGCTTCACACACCAGAATATTGCCAAAAACCGAATACTCCACCCGACCATGGGGAAGAAAGCGTTTAGGTGAGTCGTCATCGGTAGAGACTTTATCGTAGGTGGTCATGAGAGTCCCCTTTCTGTTGATTTGATTGATGAAAGAAGGTTAGCACGTCTATCGTTACCATGATTTTATCTGAGGTTTGGGGATTGTCAGGCCGGGCTGGATCGGTCCAATTGGAACTTTTCAGATGGTGTCCGGAGTCGGAATCGAACCCAGGACACGCTGATTTTAAATCCTTTGAACAGGTGATAAGTTCATGTGAAAG
Source organism: Pseudaeromonas paramecii (assembly GCF_039540575.1). Lineage (NCBI taxonomy): Bacteria > Pseudomonadati > Pseudomonadota > Gammaproteobacteria > Aeromonadales > Aeromonadaceae > Pseudaeromonas > Pseudaeromonas paramecii. Next base: position 3,464 of record NZ_BAABFC010000013.1, on the reverse strand, counting down.
AGCAGTTTAATTATCCTTTGCATCGCTATAAACCACATATACTTGATGCTTTCAATTAAAATGTTTTTCTGATTTGTCTAGTGATGTTTTTATCGACCTTGCATGGTCTCAATGCGCTGCTGAGCCCCGTAGAGTAAGATTTACCCTGCCGGGATGGCTGGCACATAAATATATTAATGGTGGTGATTCGTTAGCTGATTTTAATTGTTGTGCTAAAGACGTCAAATAATATGAAGTCTTTAGCACAGACAACGAACATTGTTGATAGGGTCGTGGCTAACGTTCCATGATCTGAACAACATCATCTTTTTGGATCATCATTTCACGCCCTTCTTCATCATCATATATATACATGCCAGTTTCTTCGTCTAACTTAGGCTTGCTATCGGTTGTGAGCATCTTGCCGTCTTTCGTGCTAATCACATATTGTGAACTGCAAGCAGCCAAACCTACAAGACAGAAGATGGTTACCGCAATAATTGTGAATATATTTTTCATGATGTAATCCATCTGGTAATTAAAAAGATAGATACTACATTTTAAACTCCTGGAATAGCTGGTTTCTCTCTCCAGAAGACAGCAGTTAAACAGTAGCCCAATTTTTATTATCTTCAACTCGCTATGGGGGAAGAGTTGAGTTAGCTGTTGGGTAACCGATTGATATAACAGTTTTTTTATTTTAGATAATCTTCTGTACCATTGGGTTGCCGGGGTTACCCATCGATAGGATGAGGAGTAATATGCTGTCGTACGGCGATAGACTGCGATATTCGCTATCTCACTCAGCCGTGAGATATCGACGCTGTCCAGTTCTTATGGACCTCTTTACTTGGTGGCAGTTGCGGAAGGGGATGGTGATCAGCACATCCTGGATGCAGTTGACCAGCCGCTGTCGGGGCCGTTGCCTTGGGGCCGGCGTGATGCAGGGCCGTTTGACTGCTTGTGCTTCAGCGACTGAGTATCAAACCCGGCATCGTGGTTGGGATATCCAAGGTGGCGAGGCAGAGGTGGCAGGCAGGAACATAAAAAGATCGACGGTGCGAGCGAGAACCTTCGGTTCAGTGAGCGGAGCTGGCTAGGCCTACTGGAAAGCGCCAGATTCGACCAGAAGCCCATAGCAAACAGGCCCTGCATTGCTGCAAGGCCTTGTGCTGTACGCTGCCGGATTATCAATCCAAATATTATTGTAATTGATTGATTTTAAGGTTTATTGTGGTGGTGTGGTTTGATTTTTTCCCTCAAAAGTGCCTCCGCCATCGCTTGCTGACCGACTTCAATACACTCTCTCAACCCAACATTGATGCGATGCGGTGAACCATAGCTGAAGGGGTCATGATGGTGACCATGGATGATAGCCGTGGCTTCCAGCGATTGAGCCAGCTCATCGATGACCTGAAAGCCATAAGGATGCTCGCCCGGTGCCTCGTGGGTCACCAGGATATCGGCCTTGAGTCCTTGGAGGGCTTCAATATCCTCGGGGAAGATGGAGCTACGGTGTTTGCGCGGCAGGCCACCTCGCCAGAGGTTCCCTTTTCCACAATGGGTCTGGAAGTCTTGTCGGGTGCTGTGCTTGGGGGGCTCGGGAGGATACCAGACCTGACTGCGAAAGATACCACCAAGACCCGCAACCCTGTGGCCATCAATTTCAACAACGCGACCATGCAGGTTACGTTCCGAGGATGCAAAGAGATGGTCGTGATAGCGCACTTCGTCCGTATCGTGGTTGCCATGAATAAACCAGATATCAGTCAGCCCCAGGATGGAAGCAAAAGTCAGTTCAAACGGCTGAGACAGGCACAGATCTCCCAGCATGATCACTGCGGCAGGTTTAGCCTGCTGAACGCGCTGGATAATATGCTCAAACTCCCCGTGGGGGTCACCGCAAACCAAGATCATGCGTTTGTGCCGCTTAAGGAGGATGCCGTTCGCCGATGATAGCTGGGCCTGCCCAGATTAGGTATGAACTTGTGAAACTGGCTCCGGCCTTGGTCGTAAGGGGCATGGGCTCGTCGGCGCTTCATGGTGTTGCGGTCAGGAACGCTACTCAACTTTGGTATCGATCCAAGCCAGAGCTTGATCAAAATCCCCAAAGACAGCGGCATTCAAACCCGCCTCCTCATAACACTTCAGGTAATGCTGAGTCATAATTTTTGAACCTTCTACTTCAGACGAAATGACCAAGGCCGTCGCCGTAGGCATTCGCATCGAAGCAGAGAGTGAGCGCAGATATTCCGTGAATGAGGCAAGGACTTCGGGACTTGTCATCGCACTTTCTTTGAATATTACGATGTCCCCCCACTTTGCCTGTTTGACTAGTGCATCTATTAGGGGGCCTTCAACCGCAACGACTGCATTAATGAGCTCCAAATTAAACGGCCCAATAGCCTCACAAACCAGGACATTTTCTCTAAGGACCGAAAATTCTACCCGACCGTGAGGACGAAAGTGTATGGGGGAGTAGCTATCTGTTGTGAGCTTATTTTTGGTTGCCATTAGAGCCCCTCTTTCTGGCTGAGTCGAGCAATGAGACAAGATTAGTACATCGGCCTGACTCAAGAATTGGGCGGTGGAACGAGGATTCACAGTCCGGTGCGCTAGCACGACCGGCAGGTGCCAGATTTCGCCCAGACGCCCATAGCAAAAAGGCCCTGCATTGCTGCAGGGCCTTGTGCTGTATGGTGCCGGACTCGCTATCGAAATTGCAATTTAACAATTTGATATATATGAACTAAAAGCAGTGTGATTGTAATTCATACCCCCAAATTGAATGCGCTGGGGTGGTATGTAGTAACACAAACAGCAACTCAATCGGATGATGGCTTCATGGAAACTGATGGCGATTCAGAGCCATTGATGAAGGCCAGTATATCGGCCCCCGGATTTACCCATCAGGCCCCATGACCAGCCAGACATCCGGCCATTCGGATAACCGGCCCAGTAATGAACCGGAACATGCCACCTACCTGGAAAAGAACTATTTGCTGACGGTTGCCGATGGCGTGCCGGATGTGATGGTTGCGGCGCGAAGAAACCTGCGTATAGGCGCCACCCAGATCAAGATTGCGGCCGGTGGCGGAGTATCGAGCAACTACGATCCGCTGGATGTGACCGAATATACCTTCGAGGAGATGAAGGCCGCGGTGGATGTGGCGAAGACATGGAATACCTATGTGGCGATTCATGCCAACACGGATGAGGCCATTCAGATGGCCATCAAGGCGGGCATTCGTTCGGTAGAGCATGGCTTCTTGATGAGCGAAGAAACGCTCAAGATGATGGCGAAAAATGACGTGTGGTTCAGCATGGAGCCGCTGCTCAATGATGAGGATGCCATTCCCTTCCCGCCAGGTTCGGAAAATGAGAGAAAGTGGATCCAGGTCACCGACGGCACCGACAAGGTCATCAAGCTGGCCAAAAAATACAAGGTCAAGACCGCGTTCGGTACCGATATCCTGTTCGATGCC